>JAJFUL010000054.1 GCA_021372425.1 Spirochaetaceae bacterium | reverse complement strand
ACTCTTGGCGTTCAGCGACACCCGGATGCCACGTTTTGCCATCCTGAAAAGCTCGAGCGTATCTCTGTCCCTTGGGCCGTACACGGTCGGCGGCCGCAGGAAGGTGCAGGGAATCGGTCCGGCTATACTGCGCATGACCTGTTCCATCTCAACCTTGCTTCGTCCATAGGGAGTGAGCGGGCGCAGTTCGTCATCAGCCCCGACACCCTTGTCGTTGTGGCTCGGGCCAACCGCCGCGAGCGAACTTATCGCGATTATATGTTCTATATGCGCTGCGGAATTTCCGGCTTTAGCCGCATTCTCTGCGGCTCGCCCCGCGGCAGCTGCCAACTTTGCCGATCCCAGCACATTCACTACCCGGAAACGGTCCTCCGTGAGCGCCCTGGTCAGCCCGGCTGCATGGACCAGTGTGTGGCAGCCATCGAGCAGAGCGTTCAGACCTTCGCCCGAATCGATATCCCCGCGGCAGACCCGTATGGTGAGCCCTTCGAGCCAGCCCAACGGCCTTCCTGGTCGCAGGAGGCAGGAAACCTCGTAGCCGTTTTCCAGCAAACCTTCGACAATATGGCTGCCTATGAACCCTGTCCCGCCAGTGACCGCCACTCGGCCTTGAGACCCTATAAGCTGTTTCGTCATCGGTATCATAGTATATACGCATATCGGTCGCTTTGACTTCTGTTGCGCCGCGCGATAAAGAAAGGTTCTAGCCGTATCGGCAAAGGGCCCGACCGAAAACAAAGGCCGAAAAGCCCTTTTATACAATACCAATTATCAGTGCCACGACTCCGACAGCGATTGCGATGCCGTTAAGCACTTTTTGCGGAGAGAAAAGTCCTGCAATGCCGAGAACAATTGAAATCACACCCATCCAGACAGATGACCAGAAGAAACCTATCACACCGAGAATTATCGCAATCCATCCCAGCCATTTACCTACTGTATTGTTCATAGTATGTCCTCCTGTGATTGTTAAGTCTTCAAAATTTTGAAAACTCAGAAATCTAGAGGCCGGGCCCTTCGTCGATACGGTAGACCTTACAAGCTTCCTCAGTGCGTCACAAAAGGTTCAATATCCCGCTATACCTCCTGCCGCCGCATAAGGTTTTTCGCCGCCGCATTGGTCAATTCAATGTGCTTGTTGTTTATCCTTGCTTTGCGCTTGCTGCTTCATCTTCTCGTTGCGTTCTTCCCAGAGAGCATCTGCCTGGACCGCCCAGTTTTTGGCCGCTTCTTCCGTCTTGGCTGTCAAGGTGACCGCATCTTCCTCGTCGAGGAGCTGAGTGGAATGCGCACCCGAGCGCTCTACCATACCCCGGAGCTTCTCGGGATTGTCCAGTAGCGGGCAGGGGCGTAGATGGTTCTCGTTGAACGGCTGCCCTGCGGCATATTCGCGGAAGATGGGTTGCTTCAGCGTGTCGAGCAGGCTCATGTCGCGAATGTTCGCGTTCGAATAGTGAATGAAGGCGCAAGGCTCGACATCGCCCGCGGCGTTGATGTGCAGATAGTTTCGCCCTCCAGCGATGCAGCCTTTGACATACTCGCCGTCGTTCCAGAAGTCCATGACGAATATAGGTTTTGTTTCGCGTATCTCGCGGACGCGGCGGTACATATAGCTGCGCTGTTCCGGCGTTACAAGGAGGTCTGTTTTGGCGTCCTTGCCTAGTGGCATGTACGTGAAATACCAGCCGAATCTTGCGCCTTTCTCAACCATGAAATCGATATATTCGTCGGAGCCGACAACATCAGTGTTGTATCGATGATAGCAGGTCGAGAAGCCGAACGGCACGCCATGTGCCTTCAATAGATCCATAGCCTCGATGACCTTCTTGTAGGTGCCTTGACCTCGACGCATGTCGGTTTCCTTCTCGAATCCTTCGACGCTGATTGCAAGGACGAAGTTGCCGAGCCGGGCGGACTCCTCGGCAAAAGCCTCGTCCACCATTGTCGCGTTCGAGAACGAGAGGAAGAAACAATCCGAGTGTTTTTCGGCGAGCTTGAGGATATCTGCCTTGCGCACGAGTGGTTCGCCGCCCGAATAGATATACATGTAGATGCCGAGTTTCTTGCCTTCCGTGATGATGCGGTCCAGCAGGTCATAGTCCATGTTCGCGGTCTTCTGATATTCTGCTGCCCAGCAGCCGGTGCAGTGCAGGTTGCAGGCGGCTGTCGGATCCATGAGGATTGCCCAGGGGATGTTGCAGCCATATTTCTTCTGAGCTTTTTCGCGGACCGGCATGGAGGCGAGTTCAGTATTGACGGCGAGGTTGGCGATCAGCTTTTCCATGCAGGCGGGTGCCGTCTCCTTGAGCATTGACCGCACCATCTTGTTCCAATTATTGTTTTTATCTTTCGCGATAGGTTCAAAGGTCTTGAATGCCGCATCAAATTGTCCCGCCACGTCGAATCTGCGTGCCCAGTCCAGGATTTCCGGAAGCCGCGTGTCAGGGTCTTCCTTGACGTAATTTACTTTTGACATCACCACGCTTTTTGCGATACGTACTTTTAACGACATAAACACCTCCTAGAATTTTAAAATCTTTCTGTATAAAAAGACCTCCACTAGCGCCTCAAGGCGCCAGCGGAGGTCTTGCTGACTCGTTAAAGCGATCGATCCGGGCAACCTTCTCGGCTACCGTATTGGCGGATTCGATCCCCCCTCATCGGCATTGAAAGCACCGATTACGGGGTGCTACTCCCCATCCTTATTTGACAATATCTCACATTTTGTTGCACGTCAACAGGTGATTCATCGATCAATATCTTTCGTTTCTTCCGGAACTCATTCCACTGTTGGGTCAGGTCGGTCAAGTCCTTTGAAAAATGCCGATAAAAGTCGAACAAATCACGGTATTGGGCGACTTTTTCTTTGTCCGGATTGAAGACTTTCCTGATTTTGACGAGCAGGCTTGTCGCCTGTGCCGCCGATCCATAGACGCCGCAAGCTGTCCCTGCCAATATTGCCGCACCCAGCGCGCCCGCTTCGCCTACCGCGGGGCATTCGAACGGACTGTCCAGGATGTCCGCAGCTATCTGTATGGCTTCATCGGACCTGCTTCCGCCCCCGACTGCCTTGTAGTTTCTTATTGGGACACCGAGCGACTTGAGATTCTCGACTGAAATCTTGAGCGCAAAGACATTGCTTTCCAGGATCGCCTTCAGAATTTCCCCGCGCTGCGTGTAATTCCTGAGACCAAGGATAACTCCCGACGAGTCCGATAGAAAATCCGGCGGCCCCATCGGTGCGAAATTGGGGAGGACGAACAAAGACCCCGGCTCATCCGGCAGTTCCGAAAAGAGCTTCGGATAGATGTCTCCACCCTGCTCTTTTATGGATTTGCTTTCAGCCGCGGCGAATGTGTCGCGGTACCATTTTACGACGGAACCCCCCATGTGATAAGCGAAACTGACAAAAACACCAGGCAGGGCATGGTGTTCCATGTTGAGTCCGAATTCGACCATTTTCTCAGGAGGAAGGGCAGCATCGTAGATCGGCAGGATTGTCGGGAAGGTGCCCATGCCGTACATGGCTTCCCCGGGATGGATGACGCCGCAGCCGAGGGCGTTGGCGCACTGGTCATGGGATCCGCAGGCTATGGGCGTACCGGCCTGCAAAGAAAGTTCGCCGGCGATGGGGGCTGGAACGACGCCGATAATGGAACCTGCGGGGACGCAGTCCGGCAACTTTGAGCGTTCGAGGCCTGCAATGGCGAGGAGCCTCTCCGACCAGTTGCAAGCGTTGATGTCGAAAAGCAGGAATCTGTTGGCGAGGCTGTAGTCCACACAAGGTTCTGCTCCCAGCATGAAAGCCACGAAGCTGCCCCAGTTCAGAAATTTCCATGTCTGCCGGTAGAGTCCCGGCTTGTTGTCCCTGATCCACATCAGTTTGGTGAAGCCAAACTGCGATCCGACGGCGTTGCCGGCGATCTGGAAGCATTCCGTATCGCTAATCCTGCATCTGACGCTCTCGAGATACTCATTGCCGCGGGCGTCGTTCATGAGCATCGAAGGCCCCAGAATCTTCCGGTCAGCAGAAACTGGGACCACTGCCTCTCCAAGCGACGAAGTCGAGATGGCTTGTACTGGATCGCTCGAGGCGACTTGCGAAGCTGCTATCCTGATGTTGCTCTTGATCGAGTTCCAGACGCCGATGGAATCGAGTTCCGTACTTTGGGGATCAGGATGTTTGATATCGTATTCGGCGTAGGCCGAGCTGAGCGTCTTGCCGTCCTCGGAAAAAACGACTACTTTGCATCCGGTCGTGCCGATATCGATTCCCATGAGGCTCATGATTATGCTCCCTTAAGGCTTTTATCTTGCTTTACGCGTTTTGTGCGCCGATAGAGAGTCTTGCGGCGGACCCTTCTATCTGAAGCGTGCGAATTTCACGGACAGTCGCTTCGTAGACTGCATCACAGGCGGCTTTTTCTCCCTGCTGCCTTGTCGCCTCGTAAGGCGCCCGGATGGCAGTGCCGATATTTATCTTGGCGATGCCACGCTGGACGCCTGCAAGGATGTTGTCTGGCCTGATGCCGGTTCCGCCATGCAGTACGAGGGGGATGCCTGTCTTTTTGGCGATCCGTGACAAGCGCTCCAAGCTGAGGCGAGCCTGCGGCTTCTCTTTGCCTCTTGCAGCCGCCGTTATGGCGCCATGGATATTGCCGATGGAGACAGAGAGCCAGTCAACTCCTGTCGATGCAACGAAATCGGCGGCCATGTCAGGATCCGTGAAACCTTTTTCGCTTTTAAAAAGCTCCTCATAGGGAGGCAGCGGGCCGGGTTCATGACCGAGTACAGCGCCAAGCTCGGCCTCGACAGGGAGACCTGCAGCGTGCGCCAATTCTATGACAGACCGGGTTGCATTCTTGTTTCCTTCGAGATCGAGCCTCGAGCCGTCGATCATTACCGACTGGAAACCGGCCGCGATGGCCCGCCTGATTATGGGGAGATAATCCACAATCTGTCCGTCCTCGTCTTTGGCTGGCACATGGTCCAGATGCAGACGCATGAATCGCTCGTCTTTGTACTTCTTGTATTCCCCGGCCACCGCTTCGAGGCTCTGCGCCTCGAATTTTTCCCATTCCAGGCGCGCCACCTGGATGAGCGCAAAAGCTCCCGTATCGATGATGGCCTGCGTGACCGGCCGCATCATCGGCAGGTAAGGAATATTGAATGCTGGCACTACGATATGAAGTTCGTAGGCCGTTTCGATTATCTTTGCCGTGTTTGACATGAAACCTCCAGAATTCTGCATGGTTATTCTAATCTGACATTCTTCAGGTAGCCAGCGAAATCAGCCGAAAGAATATCCGATTTCGTCCCCTTAACTCATCAATTGCCGAAATATCAGGTTTTCGTCATAATCTGGTGCATATGAACGCGAGCAAAGTGTTAAGCTGTATCAGCCCAGGCCCCTCCGATACACAAGATTATAGCCAGAGCGACCACGATTTAAGCCGCTCCGAAAAAAGGCTCCAGGCGAAAGGGGCGATTGGTTCGGTCAGCAAGCTGATCGAGGTGGCATTGCGGCGCTTCGATATGATTGAAGAAGGCGACCGAATTCTGGTTGCGGTTTCCGGCGGAAAGGACTCGACAACGCTGGCATGCGACCTCGCGGCCAAGCGGCGCTGGTGGCCGGCAAAATACGAACTGCAGGCGGTTCACATCGCCACCGATTTCTGCTCCTGCTGTAAGAAAACCGCACTTGTCTCGCTTTTGGAGTCTTGGGATGTCCCCTATGTGTCCATCGATGTGCCAGTGATCGGAAGGCTCAAGCCCGGACGCTCGATGAACTGCTACTGGTGCTCAACCCAGAGGCGTACCGAGCTCATACGCTATGCGATGGCTAATGGCTACAACAAGATTGCGCTCGGTCACCACCTGGACGATATTGTCGAGACGCTCTTAATGAACATGCTCTACAAGGGTGAAATATCAGGCATGCTGCCTGTTTTGAAGTACAAAAAATATCCCCTCACCATAATAAGGCCACTCGCGCTCTGTGAGGAGCACCAGATCATCGCCTATGCCGAAGAAAAAGGATTTCGCTCTGCAGTCTGCACTTGCCCCTTCGGAAGGGAATCCAAACGGCGCGATGTGCGCAAGCGAATTACCGCGCTCACGGGCGGCTCAGGCCAGCAGAAGAGGCGCCTGTTCGAGTCGACAATGAACATCAAACCTGAGTACCTTCAGGACTTTGAGCAGCCTGGGACCAATCAGATGGAAGGCGACGTGGAGAAGTAGCGGCGAATTTCCTCACCTCGCTTTGAGCTGAGGCGATGCCGATAAGCGTGCCGGGACCGCCAATGCAGCCGCCGGGGCAGGCCATCCCTTCGACCAGGTCGGGTTTTGTCTTGCCCGCCTTCACCTCGGCCAGCATGATCCTGCAGTTCTTCAGGGTATCGGCCCGCATGAATTCGACCTTTTCCTTCCCGAACTTCACTTTGGCGGTCTCGGATATCGCGTTGCCGACGCCGCCGGCCACGGCGTAGCCACGTCCCAGGGCGCTGGCTTCCGGCGGGAAATCCTTGGGGTCTATCGTGGTCAGATCGATTTCCTTTGCAACGAAAATGGACGCCAGCTCCTCGAAAGTCAGGACATGATCGACATAGGCGTGGAGCTCAGGCTCCAGCGCCTCGGCTTTTTTGGCGATGCAGGGACCAATGAAGACGATGCGCGCGCCGGGGTTTCGCTCCTTTATGCTTTTTGCCGTCTCGATCATCGGGGTGTAGGAGTCCGCGATGCGGTCGGCGTACTCGGGGTAATACCTGCGTGCGGTCTTTACCCACGAGGGGCAGCAGGAAGTGCCGAGGAAACCCTCTTGCCCTTGGCCGAGGCGCT
>JAJFUL010000044.1 GCA_021372425.1 Spirochaetaceae bacterium | reverse complement strand
TCGTTCCCGCCAATTCGAGCACAGCCATCTCATCGATGTCGAGCTGATTCCTCAGGCCTTGGTCGGGATCAATCATGATCCCTGTGGCATTGACCAAATTGTCCATGGGAACGATAGCCGAGAGCTCCCTGATCATGTAATGGGGAATATCAAAAACCTGCCGCGGATTTTCGGCTTCCTCGCGCCGGAAATACTTCCATCCAATAATTCCGACCTTACTTTCCCTATTCATGCCCGCTTCAATAAAAGTATCCCTCAGCACATGGCAGGTGCCAACATTCCGAGCCTGCCCGGGCAGGCTGAGGCTCTGAAATAATATCCTTTTAAATTCATAGGGAATTATCTCGGAATAATTCCAGCCCTCATTACCTACAAGAAGAATGGGCTCCTTGTCTTTCTGCAGGATCAGCACGGCTTCCTCGAATCGTGGATCATAGCCGGTGAAATAATGCATATTGGCAAAATGCTCCCTGTCACCATAGACGACAAGATGCGTCAAGCCTTCATTCTCACACAGAGTGAGAGCTTTCTCGATTCTGGCCTTATATGCCTCGGCCGAAGCTGTCGTGACTATTGATTCGTGGATGGGCTCGAATGAAAATGGCTTTATCCGTACTTCCTTGATGCTCATCGGGATTTCCTTGTTTTGCGATCGGATTTTCTGTGGAATACTGGCATGAAGACCCCATTGAACGCATATGAGATTTCTCCGGTCCTCGAAAGGGCTATAACGCCACAGATGCAATCAATGGCACTCCCCTTGGATATCCCGGCTTTACACGCTTCCGCAAGGTCTCCCTTCATCGCATAGGTGAGGGCTATTTCGTGTGTAAGGCATATTTTCATGATCCCTTCACCTTCGCCGGTGGCGGACAGTCCCACAGAATCCGTGCAGTAAGTCCCTGCGCCGGGAATTGCCGAATCGCCAACGCGGCCGGGCATCTTCATCCTGATGCCGCCAGTCGAAGTCGCCGCCACGAGTGTCCCACTGTCATCCAAGGCTACGACGCCGACAGTCGAGAAAACATGATCACTGCCTCTCGCGACATCCCTATAGTATTGAATGTCACACAGCATGCGCTTGCGATCGCCTGCTTCCCCGTAGTCATTGCCGGCGTTATTCTGGGCCGGATCGTACTCAGGAAATCCCTGCGACCGGGCAAACTGTACGGCGCCAGTACCCGACAGGATGCAGTGGGGCGTTTTTTCCATCACTGCCCGGGCCACCTTGATCGGATGCCGGACATTCTGTATGCATTGAACCGCACCGCAGCGCTGCTTGCTATCCATCAGCATCGCATCCATTTCGACGATTCCATTCAAGTTTCTAAAGGAACCTGTTCCAGCATCGAACATCGGATCGTCTTCCATTAGCGATATCACATTTTCCACTACATCCAGGGCGTTCGCCCCAGTTTCAAGCATCTTGAAGCCGATCTCGCCATATTCATCGAGTTTTTTCTGGGACAGCGCCTTTTCATCCTCCGGAGGCATAAGGTCATGGCAACCCCCATGACAGACAAGTGCAATCATTTTTTCATCCTTGACTGATATTTTGCAGGAATCGGGCAATTCGTTCGTTGTTCGATTTTATTCCCGAGAAGAAATCATCCACGCTGGCATCTGCCACAAGATTCCCCTTTTCGAGGAAAATCACCCTGTCGGCAACCCTCTGCGCAAAAGATATTTCATGAGTCACAGCCAGCATCACGACTCCATCGCCGGCAAGCTTCTCCAGTATCCTCAGGACTTCGGCCGTCATCTCAGGATCAAGGGCCGAAGTGATTTCGTCCAGCAACAGCGCCCTCGGATTCATCATCATCGCTCGGGCTATTGCAATTCTCTGTTGCTCTCCGCCGGACAGCTCATTGTGTTTCGAATGCTCTCTGCCGCCAAGCCCTACCTTGTCAAGCAAAGCTCTTGCCTTGTCCACAGCTTCTTTTCGATCCATTTTTTGGATCTTGACCGGACTGATTACGAGATTTTCCAGTACGTCGAGGTGCGGGAAAAGCGTGGTCTGCTGAAAGACCATCCCGCAGGCGAGGCGGATCTCCCGCAAATTCCGTTTTTCCTTGACCGAAAGACTGTCTACAAGAATATCGCCCGCATCGATGGTTTCGAGACCATTGATGCACCGAAGCAATGTGCTTTTCCCTGTCCCGCTCGGGCCGAGGATAACCGTCACCCCACTCTGGTCGAAATTAACACTGAAGTCGTCGAATACCGTATTCGATCCAAATGACTTGCGGATATTCTTCACTTCTATCATTGGCATGTTTGGCATCCTTCCTTATTCGGCATTCAGTATGAAAAGGCTACTTTCTGCTCCAGCTTCTTCGCAAGCTGGCTCAGTGGATATGAGATAATGAAATAGATTGCAAACATGATGGTCCAGATCAGGAAAGGCCTCATTGTTCTAAGGTTCAGGATATTCCCTGCTTTTGTAAGATCAATCAACCCAATAAGCGAAACAAAGGATGAGCATTGTAGTTGATTGATATAGAGAGTAATTGCCTGAGGAACAAGCAATCGCATAACCTGCGGAACAATAAAATTTATGAAAACCGATAATCTGCTGTGCCCGAGCGCAAGCCCCGCTTCCCATTGTGCACCTGGAATAGCCTTGATGGAATTATGCATGAGAACGGAAAAAAAGGCCCCTGTATTCAGCGATAGCGTGATAATGGCTGCAGTGTTCGAATCAAGAACGATGCCTGACACAACAGGGAGTCCATAATACACGAGAAAAAGTTGCGTGATGAGCGGCGAATTCCGTAACGGCTCGATATAGATCAGAGGTATTGCGCTTACAAGCTTGTTCCTTGAATTGCGCAATATGCCCATGACAACGCCGATCACTGTACCAATACTGATCGAAACAAGCGTAATCCAGAGCGATGTTCCGGTCGCTTCGAGTAGAAATACGGCATCATATGCCGTCAATTTCAAATATTTTTCGAACATCAATTCCCTCTCGGCTAAAGCCTGATTGAGATTTTCCTGTCAATGGCTTTTGATACGAATGAAATTATAAAAGTGAACACACAATAGGCCAGCATTATGAAAATATACACCTCGAAGGGCTTTGCCGTTTGAGCCGCAATCGTCTTCGAAACCCCCATCAAGTCATTGACTGTTATTGAAAATGCGACAGATGAGGTCAGGACGAGATTGATGCAATTGCTGGTCAATGGCTTGAAGGCGATCCGCAATGATATCGGCAGGACAATATAGCGGAAAGTCTGGAAACTGGAATAACCCAATGCATAGGCGCTTTCATAATAGCCAGTCTTGACAGCCAGCAAGCCCGCACGGATGACTTCGCAGTTGGGAGCGCTTCCGTTGATGCCCAGCGCTATGATCGAAGTAACTACTGGATCTGTCTTTATCCCAAGTTCCGGCAAACCAAAATAGAAGAAGTAGAGCTGTACCAGGAATGGCGTATTCCGAAGAAACTCTACCCAGATTCTTCCCATGGCTTGCAGAACTCTGCTTTTAGAAGATCGCATCAAGGCTACACAAAGACCAAGCGCAAAGCTCAATATCAGTGCAAAGAATGAGATTACAAGCGTCAGCCATGCTCCCTGCAGCAAATCTTGCGTGAATCTACCAAGGAAATTGAAATTCAGATGCATGCTTCATCACCTTAAATCCTGCTCTTAAAACGCACCACGGAACGAGGCAGTCTGCTGTCCCATGGTGCGTTGTGCAATACAGAAGCCCAAAATCACCAAATTGTCGTCATGGGTGCAGTCGGTTCCTGTCCCCACCACTTTGTATAGGTTTCTTTCTGCCAGCCAGAGCTGATCATCCAGGAAACGAACATATCGACCCAGCGGACAAATTCCATGTCGCCTTTTGGCATTCCGATGCAGATTGGATCTGATGTATAGAGCTTCGGAAGGGCCACAAGCTCGCCTTTGCTCTGTCCTGCAGTGAAATCTATCAACGTGCTGTCCTCAAACACGGCATCAACCTTCTCCTGTTTGAGCAGAAGAGTTTGATCGGTAAAATTGGTCACGTAGACGATTTCGGCATTTGGCGCAAATTTCTTGGCAAGATCCTCGCCTGTAGTTCCACGTGCCACGCCGACTTTCACGCCTGCTTTATTCAGGTCCTCAACTGTTTTGTAGGGCGCACCTTTCCGAGCCATCATCTTGATGCCGGCTTTCAGATAAGGAATCGAAAAGTCGATCGATTTTGCCCGTTCCAGGTTGCCGGTCATATTGGCGAATACTATATCGACACGGCCCGAAGTAAGGGCAGGGATGCGCGTTTCCCCGTCGACATCGGTGATTTCGAGCTTCACGCCAAGGGTGTCCGCCATTTTCTGGGCAAAATCGACATCATAGCCATAAGGCTGGCCTTTGTCGTCGCGGCCTCCGATAGGCGGACCATTCAAAGCGACCCCAGCCTTCAGTACGCCGGCATCGATGATGCGCTGCAGCGTTCCTGTTGTCTTTGCATCAGTTTTGGCCGCACTCTGCTTGTTTCCGCAGGATGTCATGGCAAACACGCACATCAACAAGCCCACGAGAAGAACAGCTCCCTTTTTCATGGAATCCCCCTTTATGCAATCACTCCATACATAGACTGTATGCGCTTACAGTCTATCGCCAATTTTTCGGAGTTGTCAACTTTTTTCTGACCTGTTTCAGCTCCTGGTTCCAATCATTGAAACTCTTTAAATTTTGGACTAGGTAAAATAGAATCTTTGTGGTAATTTGGAAGTCACCGAGGGAGGGCTCCGTCCCATGCCAAGCAAGATTACTCAAATCGATGTCGCCAAAGCCGCTAAAGTCTCCACAGGAACAGTCTCTCGAGTCATCAACAATCACCCTTTTGTAAGCGAGTCGGCAAGAGCCGCTGTCCTGGAAGCCATAAAGAAACTCGGCTATACCCCAAACACCATTGCGCAATCCCTGGCCTATGGTCGCAGCAAAAATATTCTCATTCTATTTCTTGACAAGCAGCCCATACTCCCCTCGACATGGCAATATGAATTACCAATATTGCAAGGAATTAATGATTCCCTCAAAGATCATGCCTACTCGCTCCAGATCGAGATGCTCACCCTGGGTCTCGAGAACTCCCAGCCGGCTTTCGATATGATGATGAGCAAGAGTTCATTTGACGGTTTGATCGTCCTTACCTCCTGGAACGTCGAGGATCAGTTCCTGTGCAGGATCACGGAACGCGGCATCCCGATGACATTCATCGGCAACGGGCCTTATCAGATTGATGGTAATCCGGTAGGCTCGACAGTGCTGTTCGATAATTCCAATATCGTGAAGGAGGTCTATACGTTCCTTCGGTCACTGGGTCACCGACGGATTGCCTTCATCAAGGGAACCAGTGATCAACTGCATGCCCAGATCAGGCTGCAAGCGTTTACAGAA
>JAJFUL010000038.1 GCA_021372425.1 Spirochaetaceae bacterium | reverse complement strand
TCAAAAATGTATAGCAAAAGCCATATCACTCCCTTCGCAGGCATGCGATTTGCTGGCAGGATTGCCGGCACTTTCGTAAGAGGGAGATGTGTGTTCGGTACTTCACGTCTTGCGGCTCACGGACTTCCCGCAGGCCGCAGGGACATGCGGCTCGCTGAAGACGGATGGATGACGGACACGCCTGGTTATGGCAAATTCATACAATGGGGTTACGCATGAGTAAAGTAATGAAGTTCACATCGCTGCCGGTCCTCATGAAGAGGATCTCAGGCGAGTATGCAGCGAAGCAGTCGATTTTCGAGGTTCCCTTCAGACTGTCCCAGGAAATGTTCGCGACGGAAGCGGATAGTCCCGGCCTCAACGTCATGTCTGGCAGGGCAAGCCTCCCCGTGGGACCTGCAGCCGGGCCGCATACGCAGATAGCCCCAAACCTGGTTGCCGCCTATCTCGCCGGCGCCAGGGTCTTCGAACTCAAGACAGTCCAGAAGAATGACAGGCTGGACATCGAGAAGCCTTGCATCGATGCAAGGAATGAGGGACATAACGTCGAGTGGTCGACCGAGCTTAGTCTCGAGGATGCGAGGAAGGAATACATAAACGGCTGGATCGCCGTGAATCTCTTGTCCTTCCTGTTCTCCCGCAAGCCGAACGACTTTTTCTTCAATCTTTCCGTAGGCTATACGCTCGAGGGTATCCAGAGCGAGCCCGTTGACTCCTTCATCGAGGGGATGCGCCGCCCGGAAACCACCCACTACTGGGCACAGGCCATGGAAGAACTTTCAGCCTTTGTCGAGAGCGAGACCTTTGTGACAACCTTCGGCGATGCCGCGCGCGACAGGGCGCGAACCCTGGCAGCCCACACGCCATGCAGGCCCGTACACTCGGTGACTCTATCTACCATGCATGGCTGTCCCCCGGACGAAATCGAAAAAATAGGACGATATCTCATTGAAGAAAAAGGATTTGACACCTATATCAAACTCAACCCGACACTTGTTGGTCATGATGTCGCGCGCGGCATTCTCGATCGGCTCGGCTGGGATGACATCGTGCTCAAGAGAGAAAGCTTCGAGCACGATCTTCAGTTCGACCAGGCGATCAGCCTCGTGAAGAGCTTAAGCGCCTCCGCAGCGGGCAAAGGCCGTCGCTTCGGGATCAAGCTTTCCAACACCCTGGCAAACGTCAACAACGGCGGTGTCCTGCCCGGGGCAGAGCGCTACATGTCTGGAAGGGCTCTCTTCCCGATCACGATCCGGCTGGCGGCAAATCTTGCGGGTGCGCTGCCGGACTTTGGCCAGCGATTCTCGTTCTGTGGCGGTGTCAGCGCGCTGAATGCCGGCGACCTGATCAAGGCCGGTCTGGCACCCCTCACGGTCGTCACGGACATGCTGAAACCCGGCGGGTATCTGCGTCTGGCTTCCATAGCGAAGGAAGCTGTTGGCGCCATGTCCGCCGTACCGGATTGCGTCGATTCGGGCGGCCTCGCCCAATTGGCGGAAAGCTCCCTCACAAAGCCCGAATATCGGCAGGACTGGAAAGCCGGCACCGTTTCCATCGCCAGGAATCTGCCTCTTTTCGACTGCTTCGCCGCTCCCTGCATCGAAGCCTGCCCTGTCAACCAGAAGGTCCCGGCCTACATCGTGGCACAGGGTGAAGGCAACAGCGAACAGGCGCTGGCAACCATCCTCTCCGACAATCCGCTCGCCCATACGACCGGTATCCTCTGCGACCACCTGTGCCAGGAACACTGTTCGAGGATCGATTACGAAGGACCGGTGAGGATTCGCGACGTCAAGCTGACTGCAGCGAGGAGGGCGAGCCTGCCAGCCCATGTCATAGGCAGCCAGCCGAAGGCCAAGGGAAAGACTGCAGTAATCGGCGCCGGCCCCGCGGGACTCGCCTGCGCCTATCACCTCGCCCTGTCTAACTATCCCGTTTCGGTTTTTGGGGACGAAAAGACGATAGGCGGCGTACCTGCCTCGATCATCCCTCGTTTCCGGATCGAATCGGGCGAACTCGCCGCCGACATCGATCGCATGAAGGCGCTCGGCGTCAGTTTCGTATCGGGAAGCGCTGCCCCCTCGATCGAATCGCTCAGAAATGAGGGGTTCACCAGCTTCTTCATCGCCACCGGCGCAAGAAAATCCAAGTCGATCAAACTAGGCGGCGAAGGCTGCCGCGTCATCGACGCCCTCGAGTTCCTCGGACGCTGCAATGAAGAAGGCACAACAGCTTTTGCGGGAATCAGGAACCTTGTGGTCGCCGGTGGCGGAAACACGGCCTGCGACGCTGTCAGGGCCGCGGCAAGAATCCCGGGAATCGAATCGGTGGTCCTTTCTTACCGCAGGACCAAAAAGGAAATGCCCGCAGACAAGGAAGAACTCGAAAATGCCCTTGCGGAATCGAAGGGCCTCCTCGAGCTGAGCTTGCCGGAAACCGCAAAGGACGGTATCCTCGTGCTGCGAAAAATGGAGCTTGGCGAAAAGGATGCGTCGGGAAGGCGAAAACCTGTCCCGACTGACAAGACCCTGGAAGTCCCCTGTGAACTTCTCGTCGCCGCGGTCGGAGAGGAACCTGACCGGGCGTATCTCGAAAGCCTGGGCATAAGCCTGGGAAAGGATGGCCTGCCCAAGGTCGATGCAGAGACGCTCGAAACCAGCGTTCCGAACCTCTATGTCGGCGGCGATGCGCGCCGGGGGCCGGCATCGATCATCGCGGCGGAAGCGGATGGGCGGAAGGCGGCTGTCGCCATCCTCGCGAAAGTGGGAATAAAGGCGCCGGCTGCCGATTACTACGCTCCTCTGCTCAACAAGGAAAAGCTGGCAAGACGGGGCGAAATGATCATTTCCCTGCCTTTCGACGACCCCGATTTCGCAGCCCGCGAGGCGGAACGGTGCCTTGCCTGCGACTCGGCCTGTCTGCGCTGCGTGGAAGTCTGTCCGAACAGGGCCAATATCTATATAGAGTTGGGACGGCCTTTTGTACAGGGAGCGCAAATTCTCCATGTCGACCGGCTCTGCAACGAATGTGGCAACTGTGGCCTTTTCTGCCCGTATGAGGGCGAGCCTTTCAAAGGCAAAGCCACGCTTTTCGATTCCATGGAGGAACTCCGCGCTTCAGGAAATGCAGGATTCGCCTTTATCTTCTCGGCCCGTGAACAGGCTGGCCTTGCGCTGCGCTTGGTTCCGGACTCTTCGGTAATGATGCTCGACTATGCTTCATGGAATGGCGCCGCCTCGATTCCTGCGGCCGAAAACATGATCGCACTGGCCAGGGAAGTATATCGGCACCATTTCTACCTTGTGGAGGAACAGCGATGATACTCTTCGAAAACGTCAAGGTAGTATCATTCAATCCACCCGCAGTTTCCGAGGCGATGGATGTCCTCGCCTACGGCCCTGATGAAGGCGGAGCCAAGGCTGGCAGGGTCGCGAAAGTCGGGAAGAGCCTGGCTGCGGAATATCCCGAGGCCGATCGGGTCGGATGGGGCGGTTATCTTTCGCCGGGACTCGTCTGTGCCCATACTCATCTGTATTCCGCCCTGGCGCGCGGAATCGATGTGCCGATAGCTCCATCCAAGGATTTTGCACAGATTCTGGAACATCTCTGGTGGAGGCTGGACATGGCAATCGACTTGCCCATCCTCAAGGCAAGCGCTCTTGCTGGCTGCTCTGATGCGCTTTTCTGCGGCGTGACATCGCTGGTGGATCACCATGCCAGCCCGGCTGCCATTGACGGAAGTCTGTCAGTGATCCGCGAGGCATATGAGGAAGTCGGCCTTCGCGGCATTCTTTGTTATGAAACGACGGACAGGAACGGCATGGAAGGCGCGCGCGCCGGCCTTGCCGAAAACCTTAGGTTCGCGCGCGAGATTGATGCGGCGCGCGCGCGCGGCGGTCGGCCGCTCGTCGACGGCGCGATCGGCGGCCATGCCGGCTTCACGGTCGGCGACGAGACGCTTGCCGGAATGGCCGACGCAGTCCGTTCGACAGGACGCGGCCTGCACATTCACCTCGCCGAGGACAAATTCGACGCTGTGGACTCGCGTTACCGCCACAAACTGGATCTTGTCGAAAGGCTGGACCGCGTCGGCGCCCTCACCCCTAAGAGCGTCATCGGCCATGGTGTCTGGCTCACGCCTTCGGAAGTGGAGATCATGAACGAGCGCGACGTCTTCCTCGCCCACAACGCGAGGTCCAACATGAATAACGGCGTTGGCTACAATTCCCTGCTCACGAAGCACCGAAATGTGGTTCTCGGCACCGACGGCATGAACTCCGACATGCTCGAGGAGTTCAAGTTCGCGGTATTCCGCCATCGCGAGAGCGGCGGACCCTGGTGGCCTGGCGATTTCCTCGTCTGCCTTGACAGGGGGAACCGCTTGATGGAGCGATATTTCGCCCGGGACTTCAGTGCGGGCGTCGCGGCGGGCGAATGCGCTGCCGTGCCTCCCGCTGGTTCAGCTTTCGCTTTTGGCAGGATCGAGCCAGGCTGCCCGGCTGATCTCGTTCTCTGGGACTATGACCCACCGACGCCGCTCACGGCGGCTACCCTGGCCGGCCACTTGGCCTATGGCCTGAGTTCGAGGAGCGTACGGAGCGTGGCCGTGAATGGCCGCGTGCGGATAAAGGATCGAAAAGCTCAATTCGACAGCGAACGCATCCAGGCGACCGCAAGGGAACAGGCCCGGCGACTCTGGAACAGGATGGAGGGAAAATAATCATGGACGACAAGCTTATTCTTGAAAAGGCAAAGCTTTACAGGGACTATACAGCGCAGAATCTCAGCGCCCTCATCAAGGTGCCAGGTTTCAGCACGACGGAAAAGGACCGCATCCAGGTCCTTGCCAGGCTCTGCAGGGAAGCGGGCATGGAAGATGTCCACACGGATGGACTCGGTTCGCTCCTCGGGCGAGTAGGCAGCGGCAAGAAAAAGCTCGTCTTCGATGCCCATATCGACACGGTCGGCGTCGGGGATCCCGCCCAGTGGTTGACTCCTCCCCATTCCGGCCTGGTCAAGGATGGCCTGGTCTATGGCCGCGGGGCTTCCGATCAGCTTGGCGGCGCAGCCTCAATGATCAGCGCTGCCAGGATCCTGAAGGAACTGGCCTACCAGGGTGACTACACTGTCTGGTTCTCTTTCACTGTCATCGAGGAGGACTGTGACGGTCTCTGCTGGAAATACCTGATCGAAGAGGAAAAATTCGTGCCCGATTTCGTCGTTTCGACGGAACCGACTTCCTGCAGGCTCTATCGGGGCCACCGCGGGCGCATGGAAATCCAGATCGACATAAAAGGCAGATCCTGCCACGGTTCGGCGCCCGAACGGGGCGACAGCGCGGCATACAAGGCTGCCCGGGCGGCGCTCGCGATCGAGAAGCTCAATACCGAGCTCAAGCCCGATGATGACAATTTCCTGGGCAAAGGCACGATCACCGTGTCCCAGATCAAAGTCCAGGGACCGAGTCAGTGCGCCGTGCCCGATCAAGCCATGCTTTATTGCGACCGCCGCCTGACCTGGGGTGAAAATGACAAAATCGCCATCGCACAGGTCGAAAATGCACTTCGTGCTGCTGGCGTGGACAGCTTCAAGGTTGCCATGCCCGAGTATCGCCAAGCTGCCTATACCGGCCTCGTCTATCCGCAGGAACTCTATTTTCCGACATGGAAAATACCGGCTGACCACAAGTTGGTGCAGTCTGGCGTTGCAGCCTACGAAGGGCTGTACAGCAAGAAGCCAGTCGTCGACAAGTGGACCTTCTCGACGAACTGTGTCGCCATCTGCGGCCGACACCAGATCCCTTGTATCGGTTTCGGCCCTGGTGATGAAGCCCAGGCTCATTCACCCAACGAAATCACCCGGATCGATGACCTGGAGATCTGCGCCGCCTTCTATGCCGCCCTTCCCTATGCATTGGAGCGGAAGTGATGAAATGGCTGTACAGGTGCCCGGCTTGCGGCGCTGAATACGAAATCGAGCCCGGCCGTTATCTCTGCGATCATTGCTCGCAGGAAAACAGGCCGGGCATCCCACTCCAGGGTGTCCTGGAGTGCGTCTGGAAAGACGAGCCAGGCAAAACCGATGGCTGCGCCGCCTGTGGGCCTGTCGATGCAGCGGGCGCAAGCGAAGGTTCTGCCTGCCAAGGTATTCTCTTGCCGGTGGAAGCCGAATTCTTCCCAAAGATTCCCGTTGGAGACACGCCTCTCTGGGCTCCCGAGCGCCTGCGCGAAAGCCTCGGCATGCCCAATCTCTGGCTCAAGGACGACACCTGCAATCCCTCGGGTTCCTACAAGGACAGGGCGAGCTGGCTCGTTGCCGCCTTTGCGAAAAAGCACGGGATCAGCGAAATCGCGCTGGCATCGACAGGAAATGCCGCATCGAGCATGTCCTGCATCGGTGCTGCTGCCGGCTTGAGGATTACGGTCTTCCTTCCCAAGGCGGCGCCGGTCGCCAAGCGTATCCAGGTGCTCCAGTACGGCGCCGAGCTGAGAGAAGTCGACGGTACCTACGACCTCGCTTTCGATCAGTCGATCGAATATTCGCGGGCCACTGGCGTATTGTCGCGCAACACCGCCTATAACCCGCTCACGATCGAGGGCAAGAAGACAGCCAGCTTCGAGATTGCACGCAAGCTCGGCGCTCAGGCGGCGACCGGCGTCTGCCTCGCTCCAGACCACATCTTCGTCCCGACAGGCGATGGTGTCATCCTTGCGGGCGTCATCAAGGGCTTTGAAGACCTGCTCAGATGCGGCTGCGTAAACAGGATGCCGAAATTCTGGGTCTGCCAGGCCGAGGGTTCGAGCGCCATCGTCAGGGCGATGCAGACTGGCGTCTTCGAAGCCCGTCCGTCTTCCACCATCGCCGATTCGATTTCTGTCGATGTCCCGAGGAACGGCAGCTTCGTCCTTGCCAAGCTTGGAAAGCACGAATCCGAGGGCGTCATGGCAAGCGACAGCGAGATCCTCGCTGCCCAGTTGATGCTTTCGTCGCAATCCGGGCTCTTTGCGGAGCCGTCGAGCGCCTGTGCGTTCGCTTGTTTCCTCAAGGCGCGCAAGGCGATTCGGCCCGAGGAGACTGTCGTCGTCATGCTGACCGGATCGGGCCTGAAGGACATCGCGGGCGCCGAGAGGGCTCTCGGGCTGGCGAAATAAACGAGCCGGGAGGCTTGATGCTCGCCACAGTCGGAGTATAACAATTACCCTGTGAAAAATGGCAAAGCCAACGTATAATGATTGTCCCAAGGAGAGAATCATGATCGATTTGAACGTGAATGAAATCGGAAGAAAGAAAAATATTCAGCGCTGCAAGGAGAAAGAAATCCTGCTCCCCACCTTCGCCCAGATGCGCGATCCAGCCCTGATCCCCGCTTCGATCAAGAAGGAACTCGACGGCATTGGCCTGTGGGACGTGCATCCCCGCAATCTCTTCCGCGTCAACTGGCACAATGAGCCCAAGGAAGCTGGCGGCGGCTTCGGCGATGTAAATTTTGTGGAGCTCCCCTCTTCCATAACCGGCTGCAAGGCCCGAATCATCGGTCTCGTCGGGAAATGGTTCCCGACCGGCGCCCACAAGGTCGGCGCTGCCTACGCCTGCCTCGCCCCCGAGCTCGTAACCGGCCGCTTCGATCCGGCGACGAAGAAAGCCGTTTGGCCTTCCACCGGCAATTATTGCCGTGGCGGAGCCTATATTTCCCGCCTTCTTTCCTGCCCGAGCATCGCGATTCTGCCTGCGGGCATGAGCCGCGAACGTTTCGATTGGCTCAAGACAATGGCCGATGAGGTTATTGCCACTCCCGGCTGCGAGTCGAATGTCAAGGAAATCTTCGACAAGTGTGCCGAGCTTGAGAAGACAAGACCGGACGCCGTCATCTTCAACCAGTTCGATCAGCTTCCCAACCATCTCTGGCATTACCAGGTAACCGGCCCGGCCATGGCCGAGGTCTTCGGCAAGGTTGCCAAGCCGGGGGATCATCTCTCCGGCGTCGTCCTCTCCTCCGGCTCGGCCGGAACTCTTGGTTCAGGTTCCTACCTGCGCGACAAATTCCCCGGCTGTCATGTCGCCGTCGCTGAAGCCCTGCAGTGCCCGACCATCCTGGAAAATGGCTTCGGCGATCACCGCATCGAAGGGATCGGCGACAAGCACATCCCCTGGATTCACAACCTCCGCGACACCGATGCCGCCATCGGCGTGGACGATGAGCTTCCGATGCGCTTCATCAGGCTTTTCAACGAAAAGGCTGGCGTGCAGGCCCTGCTTGAGAACGGCGCACCTGCCACCGTGGTCGACAAGCTCGACTGGCTCGGCATCTCGTCGGTCGGCAACCTGATCGGCGCAATCAAGCTCGCAAAATACTATGAGCTTGGAGAGCACGATGTCGTGTTCACCATGTTCACCGATTCGATGTTCATGTACCAGTCGCGTCTCGCCGAGATGAATGCCGAGCGCGGCCCCTACGACCAGCGCCAGGCCGATCGCGATATCGACCGCATCTTAGGCCTTTCCGTCGACCATGTTTTCGAGCTCAGCCAGGTTGACAAGCGGCGCATCCACAACCTCAAGTACTTCACGTGGGTCGAGCAGCGCAGCAAGTCAATCGATGAACTCAGGGCTCAGTGGGATGATTACCGGAATTACTGGGGCGGCCTGCACAACCAAGCCGGCGCCCTCGATGCCCTCATCGAGGACTTCAATGCGGAGGTGTTACGTTGATTGCGCTTAAGAATTGTTTCTGCGTGATGACCGGAGTGCCGGCCGGCGCCAATGACTCAGGCCGGTCTTGCGCTGCAGGCGGCGACCTCTTCGGTGTCGACATCCTGATCGAAGGGAACCGCATCCAGAAAATCGGCAACAATCTACACATCCCGGCGGGCGCAACGATCATCGATGCCTCCCGCCACGTCGTCCTGCCCGGGCTCGTGAACACGCACCACCATTTCTACCAGACGCTCACGAGGAACCTTCCCGGCGCTCAGGACGCCAAGTTGTTCGATTGGCTTACCTATCTTTATGATATATGGAAATATCTGGACCCTGAAGCAGTCTACTGGTCCAGCATGCTCGCAATGGCGGAACTTGCCAAGACCGGCTGTACGCTCAGCTCGGACCACCACTACCTGTACCCGGCCAATTTCGCTGGAGACATCCCGACCCTGCAGTTCAAGGCTGCGGACGATGTCGGACTGAGGTTTGCTCCCACGCGCGGCTCGATGTGCCGCTCGAAGAAAGATGGCGGACTTCCTCCCGATTCGACGGTGCAGGACGAGGATACCATCCTTGCCCACAGCGAAGAAACGATCCGGAAATTCCACGACGCTGCACCCGATGCGATGCACAAGGTCAGCCTCGCCCCCTGCTCGCCCTTCTCGGTCAATGAGAGCCTGATGCGGCGGACGGCGGAGCTGGGCCGGAAATACGGCGTCAGACTCCACACGCACCTGGCGGAAACCAGCGACGAAGATGTCTATTGCATCGAGATGTATGGCAGGCGCCCCCTCCAGCTCATGGAGGATTGCGGACTGATCGGCCCGGATGTCTGGTACGCCCACGGCATCTATTTCAATGATGAAGAACTCGATGTCCTGGCCAGGACGAAGACGGGCGTGGCTCATTGCCCTGCTTCGAACGCGCGCCTCGGATCAGGCATCGCCAGAGTCCGCGAAATGCTGGACAAAGGCATACCAGTTGGATTGGCGGTCGATGGCTCGGCTTCAAACGACTCTTCGGACATGCTGGGCGAGGTGCGACAAGCCTTGCTCCTCCAGAGGATCAGATATGGCTCGCACGGGATCACGGCGCGCGAAGTGCTGTCGATTGCGACGAAAGGCGGTGCAGGGATTCTCGGCTATGATCAGCTGGGCACAATAACCGAGGGAGCTATTGCGGATATCGCCCTCTTCAATGTCATGAAGCTGGAATACGCAGGCGCCTTGTCAGATCCCGTTGCGGCACTGGTCTTCTCGGGTTACAACCACGGTGTCGATCACCTTATCGTGAACGGGAAACAAGTCGTCAGTTCAGGGTCACTCGTCAACGCCAATGAAGAGGAAATCTTGGCCAACGCGGAAAAAGCTGCAAAAAGGCTCTATGCCAAGGCAGGGATTCTGTAAATTCGAGGTATCCCATGGTGAAAGAATACTTGAGGCCGCGGACTCCGGAGGAAGCGCTTGCCCTGTTGCGCGGGCGCGAGGATTCCTGTCTGCTTTCAGGCGGAACATATCTGCTTTCGTCCCAATTCTCCGGCGAACCAATGACCCTGATATCACTGTCAGGGATCCTGCCGGACAAGGTCCGGCCGCAGGGGAACGGAATCGCCCTTGGGGCGAACATGACTTTCAGCGCACTGCTCGAAACGTCGGGCCTTCCTCCCGCTCTTCTGGACGCAGCCCGATCCATGGGCAACCGGAATATACGGAACAGGGCGACTGTCGGCGGCAATGTCGGCGCCGACAAATCCTGTTCCAGCCTCATTCCATTTTTCATCGTATCGCAGGCCTCATACGCACGGATCGACATGCAGCCTGTTGCGGCAGAGGACTGGGAAACGATGGCTGCCGAATGCAGGGCCTGTGCGTGCGGACCTGATCGCGGAATCGTTTCAGAAGTTGTCATTCCGACGCAGGAAGGCCGCCAGATCGCCTTCGACAGGTTTGGCCGTGTTGCAGGCGACATCTCGATCGTCACCTGCGCCGTTTCTGCCGAGCTGGATGCCGGCAGGCGCC
>JAJFUL010000028.1 GCA_021372425.1 Spirochaetaceae bacterium | reverse complement strand
GCTGTCAAAAAAATTGTGGAGTGTCTATTTGCCTGCAGGATTCAAGTCTTTCCGGATAGCATCACGAAGGAACAGATTGCTGCTGCGCAGGGTTGCCTTCCAGTCTTCCTTCCCATCGAACCAGAACTCGCCCACGAACATCCTTACTCCCAGGCTGAGCGCCGTGGCTGTCATCGCAGGGAAATTCACATGTCCCTCTCCGTAACGGAGTTCCCGGTAAACGCCGGGCTTCGTCTCCTTCAGATGGAGAGCAACCAGGTGGCCACTCCCCTGCCGCAAATCATCGAGCGGATCGGTCCCATAGAGCAGCGCCGCATTGGTGATGTTGCCGATGTCGGGATAAATCTGGAGGTAGGGTGACCGAATTTCGTCCACCCAACGCCTTGCCTTGCTAACGGTGTTGATGAATTCGGTCTCCATCGTCTCGAAAGCAAGGATCACGCCTTCGCGGGCGGCCATCTCGGCCGAAAGCGCCAGGTTCTCGGCAAAATACTTCTTCGTGTCCTCGGTGGAAGGCTCATAGTAGACATCGTAGCCGGCGATCTGGATGAGCCGGATGCCAAGCCTTGTGGCCAGCCTTATCGCATCCTGCATGATTTCGAGACTGCGCTGCCGGACAGCCGGGTCCGGATGCCCCAATGGATAGCGCCTGAGTCCACTCAGGCAGATCGACTTGATGGGGATCCCCTCATCCGCCATCGCCACCGTAAGAGAGCGCAGCTCGCTTTCCGGCCATGCGAGGCGGGCCAGTTTCTTCTCGGTCTCGTCGATCGAAAGCTCCATGTAGTCGAAACCAGCCGCTCTGGCCTCCTTGAGCTTTTCCGGCAGAGAAAGGCTTTCCGGCATACTTTTTTCGTACAGACCCAGTCGATAGTGTTCCATGGATTCAACTCTTCCGCGGCGATACCGGAGACGATTCCCGCGATGATGCGGCGGCGCTCTGCCCATAGTAGGCGTTGGCACCATGCTTCCGCAGGTAATGCCTGTCGAGCAGAACCTGCTGCATGGGTCGCATCGCCCCGGCAGTTGGGGCCTCCCCGGAGGCTGCACCAGAACTCTCGGCGGCACACAATGCCTTGCAGTGCCAAGCCATCATAGCGACTTCCTCCAGGACCACAGCGTTGTGTACCGCGTTTTTCGGGCTGTTCCCCCAGGTGAAAGGCCCGTGGCTGTGGACCAGCACCGCCGGCAGGTCGTCGGGATTCAGCCCGCGAAATCTCTCGATAATCACCGTTCCCGTCTGCTTTTCATAAGCACCGTTGATTTCTTGGTCAGTCATCAGGCGTGTGCAGGGGATTTCGCCATAAAAGTAATCGGCGTGAGTCGTCCCGTATGCAGGGATGCCAAGCCCAGCCTGCGCGAAAATTGTCGCCCAGCGGCTGTGCGTATGTACGATTCCGCCAATGTGCGGGAATGCCTTGTAAAGCTCTATGTGTGTCGGCGTATCGGAAGACGGATTCAGGCTGCCTTCGACGATCTTGCCCTGCAGGTCCACGACGACCATGTCGCCTTCCTTCATGGCATCGTATTCGACCCCTGATGGCTTGATGACGATGAGTCCCTTTCCCCTGTCGATTCCCGAAACGTTTCCCCACGTAAAGGTAACCAATCCGCATTTTGGCAGCTCGAGATTCGCTTCCAGAACTTCTCGCTTCAATTTTTCAAGCATCGCTCCGCCTCCCCGATCCTTCACACGACGAATTTGTCCCATACCGTATCAAGGGCATCGCGCACCGCACAGTACTTGCCGTATTTTTGCTGGTAAATCCTATTCCTATCCATATCCGGCATCACCGGCTTATTGACCCTGACCATGGCTTTGGCCGCTTCCGTGTAGTTGGCATAGACACCGGCCGTCACCGTCGCTGCCATCGCGCAGCCCATCGCGCCGAGTTCCTTGACCCCTTCCACCGTTTCGATGGGGAAGCCAAGCACATCGGCAAAAATCTGCACCCATTCTGGTGAATTGACGGCTCCGCCGGCCATCCTTATCGCCTTTGGAGCCGGCCTGGCGGAAAGTAGTTTTTCGATATGACTCTTGGTGGAATACGCCACACCCTCGTAGATCGCCCTCAGCATATGAGCCTTCGTATGATAGGAGGTGAGGCCGACGAAGCTCCCTTTCGCCAATGGGTGCGCGTTTGAGCCATACAGGAAGGGCAGATAATACACGTCGCAATCGGAAGGATCGATTTCAGCGACCATCCTGTTGATCTCCGCATAGGGCTTCCGCTGGCCGGCGCATGAGCCTTCGCCCATGCAGTTTTCGATGAACCAATCCAGATTCCCTGCGCTCGTGGCGCTGCATTCCTCGAGGAGATAGTAGCCTGGTATAGCGTAGAGGGAGTTCATGGCGATTTTCGTGCCAGTGATCGGCGTCTTCGATATGAATTCGTTGATGGACCAGGTACCGGTTATGGTGCAGAGCTGTTCCGGCGACGTGATGTCCATCGCGATGGCGCAGGCGTCGATGTCGAACATGCCACCCGCGACCGGCGTTCCAACCTTGAGGCCGGTAAGCCTCGCGGCTTCTTCGGTGACTTTGCCACATTGGTCGGAAGAATAGCGGAGCGGTGCCAGCATGTCGTAGGCTTCACCAATTCCCAAACCTTCCAGGAGCCCCTTGTCGAAGCGGGCATTCCGCACGTCCATGAGACCGGAGCCGGAAATGTCGGTCGCCTCGGACCAAGCTTCGCCGGTCAGCCTGAATCTTATATAATCCTTTACAGGAAAAGCGTATTTGATATTTTTGTAAACATCGGGGCGATTGTCCTTGAACCAGGCAAGCAAAGAAGCCTGCTGGCTTGGAATCAGCTGCTGACAGAGCTGAGGGTAGAGCCTGGCAGCCGTCCCATCGCGTTTCCATCTTTCCGGATACTGCCAGGCGCGGTTGTCGGTGCTGACAACGCCATTGCAGGCAGGTTTTTCATCCTTTCCCCACGCGTAAAGCCCTTTCCCATGACCGGTCACCGCAACGCCGACAATCTCGCCCGGAGCGATACCGGATTCTTCGAGGACTTCACGGATGCATTCGCAGTTGCTTTTCCACAAATCATCCATGTCACGTTCGGCGTAGCCCGGTCGCGGCGCCAAAACCGGCGTCTGTCTCGAAGCCACGACAATTTCCCGTCCTTTCAGGTCAAAAAGAGCGGCCTTACTTACCGTCCCCCCATTATCAAGCCCAAGTGCATAACTGCCCATACGATCCTCTCGCGCTATGGTGGCGCAATTTCGGCCATTATGCAACCGGCCAGCCTTCTAAAACCCGCCTTCTAAAAAAGGAAGCCTAAGGCGTTGAACAGATACCCGATAAGTATGATGCCGACCGTCACAATCGCTATGAAGGTGGCCAGCAATTGCGGCTTGACCACCTTCTTGAGCATGATCATCGAAGGCAGGGACAGCGCGGTGACCGCCATCATGAAGGAAAGGATGGTTCCAACGCCGACACCTTTTGCGTAAAGCGCCTCCGCGACCGGGATCGTACCGAAAATGTCGGCGTACATCGGGATGCCGATCACCGTGGCAATCAACACGGAAAAAGGATTGTTCGTGCCCAGGACCTTCTGTATCCACTCCTCGGGAATCCAGTTGTGGATGAGCGCCCCGATCCCGACCCCCACGATGACATAAGGCCAGACCCGCTTGACCGTTGCGGCCATCTGCTCCTTGGCGTAGAGCAGGCGATCCTTGCGCGTCATTGTTCCCGTTTCGTAATTCGCGTTGGCTGATTGAACATTGTAGCGTATAACGTACTTTTCCATGCCGAGCTTGTCGATCAGTGTTCCACCCGCAACTGCGAGCACGAGGCCGGCCAGGACATAGGCGACCGCTATGGGGAATCCAAAAACGCTGATCAGAAGTACAAGTGCGCCCAGGTCCACCAAAGGAGAGGAAATCAGAAAGGAGAAAGTGACGCCCACCGGCAGCCCCGCATTGGTGAAGCCGATAAAAATCGGTATCGACGAGCAGCTGCAGAATGGCGTCAGCGTGCCCAGCAGCGCGCTCAGTATATTGGCCTTGATTCCCTTGAAGCGCTCCAGGATTTTCTTCGTCCTTTCAGGCGGGAAATGGCTTTGTATGTAGGAAATGATAAAGATCAGAACCGAAAGCAGTACCAGGATTTTGATGAGATCGAACAGGAAAAACTGCAGGCTTGTGCCAAGCCTCTCCGTCATATCGAGCCCAAATGATCCCAGCATTGCTCCTATCAGCGAATTGAGCCATCCCATTCCCAGTATCTGATACTGGATGAAATCCCATATTTGCCGCACGGATCAGGCCTCCCTATCTTGCGCCATTGTGGCGCGGCTTGCAGTTCGCATCAGATTCAGCCCTTTAGATACGTGACTATCTGGTCCTTCGTGAGGACTCTTCCCGTGCTCTTGACCTTGCCGTCGACGACCAGCGCCGGCGTCGACATGACGCCCATCCCCATGATGGTCTCGAAATCCGTCACCTTCTCCACCTCGGCCTGAAGCCTGAGCTCAGCGACGGCCTCACGCGCATGCTGCTCGAGCATCTTGCACTTGGGGCAACCTGAACCGAGAATCTGCACTTTCATAAAATCCTCCCAGCGCATCTGCGCGCCATCATTGATCAATATTGTCTCATTGTCACCTGGCAAGCTCCTCGGCTGCCATTGAAGGGAATTTGCTTCTTGTCGCCTTCGAGATGCGAACAAGAGTCAACATGATTGGCACTTCCGTGAGAACGCCAACCGTAGTTGCGAGAGCCGCCCCTGACGAAAGGCCGAAAAGACTCACTGCGACCGCGACCGCAAGCTCGAAGAAGTTCGACGCCCCAATCATCCCCGCTGGCGCAGCGATTTCGTATGGCACCTTCCACGCCTTGGCCCATCCATAACCAATCCCGAAAATGAGGTAGGTCTGCAAGATCAGGGGAACTGCGATCATCAGGATGTCGAGTGGGTGTTCAAGGATCGTCTCTCCCTGGAAAGAGAACAGGATAATCAGGGTGAGCAGGAGGCCCGCTTCCGTAACACCGTCGAATTTCTTCAGGAAGACCGTTTCGAACCACTCCTTCCCATGCCGCTTGACCAGCTTCGTGCGGGTGAAAGCCCCGGCGCTCAAGGGAATGACGACAAAGAGGACGACCGAAAGGATCAGCGTTCCCCAAGGCACCTGCACGTTGCTCACACCGAGAAGGAAACCCACGATCGGCGTAAAGGCGAACAGAATGACCAGGTCGTTGATGGCAACCTGGACTACCGTATAGCCCGCATCGCCTCCCGCAAGGTAGGACCAGACAAAAACCATGGCCGTACAGGGCGCTGCCCCAAGCAAAACCGCTCCAGCCAGATACTGGGTCGAGAGAGCATCGGGAATGAATTTTCTAAAAACCACCTTTAGAAAGAACCAGGCGATCGCGTACATGGTGAAGGGCTTGATGAGCCAGTTCACGACCAGCGTGATGATCAGTCCCTTGGGTTTCTTGCCCGCATTCCTGATACTGGCGAAATCAACCTTGAGCATCATGGGATAGATCATGAGCCAAATGAGTATGGCCACGGGAATGGAGACATGGAAATACTCGAAATTTCCGAGAAAAGCGGGAATCCCCGGCAGAAAATGGCCTATTGCCACCCCCGCGCCTATGCAAAGGATCACCCACAAAGACAGGTATTTTGAGAAAAAACTGATACCTTTGTTCTGCGTTTCGCTCATGGCAGCTCCTATGCGATGCGTTGACATTCAGCGCAACAGGTTTTACTATTGTTGGCGTAGTGGCCAACAATGTCAATAGCTTTTTGGCCATTTCGCCAACAATTTGATTGCCGGTACCCCCGCCGCAGAGCGGCGGGCGCGAGTCGTTTCCCGCTGACACGGGACGGTAAAGGGGAGGCTGCGGATGACTGATGAAGACAAGACCCGCCTGGACAATAGGGCGGCGCTC
>JAJFUL010000025.1 GCA_021372425.1 Spirochaetaceae bacterium | reverse complement strand
TGATTCTATATGCTGAAACGAATATTGCTCTATCTCTGGCAACTCCCCCAACATCTTCTGGCGCTGCTCATTCTGTGCATCTGTCAAAGGAAAATTGCAGCTGCGGGCAACGCGGACACTTATAAAACGAGCAGAATCTATCGCCTCGAGGGTACGGACTGGGGAATTTCGCTGGGGCGGTACATCATCATTTCGACCCGCCACGGCGACATGACGATCAGGCATGAATATGGCCACTCGCGGCAGTCGTTGTATCTCGGGCCGGCCTACCTGATTGTCGTTGGCCTCCCCTCGCTTGCAATGAACCTTGTCTCGCGCGCGCTCCTCAACCGTGGCCGCGGGAAGATGCAGGCAAACTACTATAGGCGTTGGCCTGAATCATGGGCGGACAGGCTCGGTCATGTGGAGCGGCCTTAAAAATTGTTGAACTGGCTCAAGGCCGCCGGCACTTTGCCTGTACACTTTGCCTGTACACTTTGTCTGGACACTTGCCTGACGGCGCCCTGGCACCTATGATTGAAGGGATGAATGCGCTAAACAGCGCCTCAGGAGTAAACCATGAAACAAGTCCCGCGGATCAAATTTGCCAACCTGCCCACGCCAATCGAGGAACTCGGGAGACTTTCAGATGAACTGAAAGGGCCCCACATCTATGTGAAGCGGGATGACGAAACCGGGCTCGCCCTGGGCGGAAACAAAACGCGCAAGCTGGAATTCCTCATAGCGGATGCCCTCAAGAAAGGGGCTCAGACGCTGATTACCGCGGGCGCAGCCCAGTCCAACCACTGCAGGCAGACTGCGGCCGCAGCAGCCAAATTCGGGCTCAAGTGTATCCTCGTCCTCAATGGGGAGCGCCCTGACGAGTTGACCGCAAATCTCCTGCTCGACGAACTGTTCGGGGCGCGGATCATGTGGGTAGCCGACCGCAAGGACAGGGAGCATGTCCAGGAAGAGGCTTTCAAGAAGCTCCAGGACGACGGTGAGGCTCCGTATTTCGTGCCGTATGGCGGGTCGAGTCCCGTCGGCGCGCTCGGCTATGCTTTTGCCGTCCAGGAAGCCCTAAGGCAAAGCCCTAAATTCGACTGGTACGTCTTCGGTACTTCCTCAGGCGGAACCCAGGCGGGCTTGATGCTGGGCGCAAGGCTTTTCGGCTTCAAGGGCAAAGTGCTCGGCATAAGCATCGATGAATCCGAAAGCTGGCTGAAAGCGCGTGTCTCATGCTTGGCTTCGGATGCGTCGGAACTGCTGGGTAAACGCATCGATTTTTCGCCTGATGATGTGATGGCGAATGATTCGTACTGCAAGGCGGGCTACGGCGTGCTCACCGATGCCGAGAAAGAGGCCGTGCACCTTTTCGCGCGCACTGAAGGCCTCCTGCTCGATCCGGTGTACACGGGAAGGGCGGCGGCAGGCATGATAAACCTCATCAGGAAGGGTTTCTTCACGCCTGATCAAAAGATCCTGTTCTGGAACACAGGAGGGCAGCCCGCGCTGTTCGCGGACAAGTACCAACCGTACCTCTGATCAGCGGCGTAATTCCGGCTACATCGTGGCCGTGCAAAATTCGCCGCAATTCGTTAGTATGAGAGTATGGAATATCTGGAGAACCGCAAGGCTGAACGTCTCGAAATGGTGAGGCGGCAGATCACTGCCCGCGGAGTGCGAAACAGGAAGGTACTGTCGGCAATGCGCACCCTGCCCCGCCACTATTTCGTGCCCGAGGCCTACTCCGAATGCGCCTATGACGACTGTCCGCTTCCTATCGGTTTCGGCCAGACGATATCGCAGCCTTTCATGGTGGCCTACATGCTGGAGGCGCTTTCGCTTTCCGGTGCCGAGAAAGTCCTGGAAGTCGGAACAGGCTCAGGCTATCAGACGGCCCTGCTAGGCATGCTCGCCTCTGAAGTGACAAGCATCGAACGCATAACGCCACTCGCTGTCCGGGCAGCGCGCATTTTAAGTTCCCTGGGCTTTGAAAACGCAAAAATCATTGTCGGCGATGGTTTTGAGGGTTTATCGGAAATCGCACCCTTCGATGCGATAATCGTGTCGGCCGCGCCGACATTCATCCCGCCAGCGCTGGCGGAACAACTCCGCGAGGACGGCGGCTGCATGATAATGCCGATGGGCGCTTTCGGCGCACAGAGCCTCGTTCGCATAACGCGAAGCGGCGATGATCTGATGATTGAAAGACTGATGGATGTCGCTTTCGTACCCATGATACAAGGGCTTTCTGATCTGGAGTGAGACGCGGCTCAGGCCTCCAATCGCGCCCTCAATATCGTAACCAGGTCCCTGAAAAGCTGCACACAGTCTGAAGGCTTCGTCTGGTAGCCCCCACCGCCCGTCTCCTGCCGTACGACAATGGTCCCGTATTTTTCGTCGCCGCCTGGTTCCACCTCATAGTCATCGGAGCGAAGGCCGTGCAGGCGCTGCCAGGTTTCTCCCTTCCCGTGGGTCAAAATGACAGAA
>JAJFUL010000022.1 GCA_021372425.1 Spirochaetaceae bacterium | reverse complement strand
ATATCCACATCGCCGACCGTGCCGATGATGCATTTGCGCAGCTCTTCATCGGATATTTCCAGTTTGCCGAGGAAATCCTTGGCCGAATCATACACTTCTATGGTGCGAACAAGATTTGGGTCACGGTACGATACGAAGACGAATATTCCCGTGTTGGGGTCGTACGCCGAGGGACAACCATAAGCGCCGCCCTGGACGCGCACTTTTTCCCAAAGGAAAGCGGTATCGAGGTATTTCTTCACTACCCTGAAAGCGCCATTCGCGGCGGTCCCGGCAGAGCCGAGGGGGAAGGCCTTGCCGACAAAGTTCACCTGTGTGGGCGCAAGGATGACTTCCATGGCTATCGGCAGTTGTGCTGAGGCCTGCTCGGCCGGGTCTGTCTCCTGGTCAATCAATGCCCTGTCTGTAGCGCTTGAGCCTGCCCTGACCATATCCGCCGCAAAATGGTCGAAAGATGGACGGATAGCTTCAAAATTGGCCTTGTCCAAGGTCACGTTGAGGATGGCCTGTGAGAAATCTATGACGGATGACCGGACCGCAACAAGATCGGCCAGCACGCCTTCCCAATCCCTGTCGATCCGTTCGGAAAGCTCTCGCAGGAAAAGCAGCTGTTCGCATCCGCGCAGGCGTTCCGCCATGGCGTCGGCCTCGGTGAACTGCGCACGCATGCGGGTGATCACGAGCCTGTGGCCTTCGGGAATGGCCGCCGCTTCCATCTGAGCCTTTTCCTCAAGCACGATCTGCCTGAAGCGCTCCCTGTTGTCTAGTCTGGCGTGCAGCAGCACCTCGGAGAGCAACTCAAGAAGTTTGTCCGTCTTCTCGGTCACGGCCTTTGAGCGCATGATGAAATATGCAACAGGCTTTGTGCTCTGCCAGATCGTGCCCGTATAGACCGAGGCGCCGATCCCGCCCGTATGCTTGCCGATTTCCTGGCTCATCGTGATGTAATCGGCCTTGTCGGTGCCCATCTCCAGTATCGAGCGGCCCAGCAGGCTCAGATATGGCAACAGCCTGGGCTCGATCGACTTGAAAGGGAAGGCGATGTCGAAATAAAGGATCGAACTCGTCGGCAGGTCATGGAAGAGCAGGGGCGAGACGCTGGTGCCTAAATGCAGGTTCTCGCAAGGCAACCTGGGCGTCTCCTTCGGGATATCGTCAAGATCGAGTGAAGGTATGGTGGCCAATGCTTCCGGACTGTCCGGTGTTTCCTGGCGGCGGTTGAGCACCTCGACTTCGGCTTTAAGGGCCTCGATTTCGGTATCGGACATCTTCGCCTTGATGGCCTCAAGCTCGATTTTTTCCTTCGCGGTGCGCCGCTCGCCCTCGGCGGAGGATGGCAGAAGCGTGACCGTGCTGCGGTGGCTGTTCTTCAGGAACCATTTATCGATCATTGGCTCGAAAAGCTTCTCGCCCTTGACGAGTCTGGCCCGCATGTCCCTTATCGGCGCCTCGAAGCCGAGCGCATCGATGGGATTCCTGTCATAGAGCCATTCGTTCAGCGCTTCGAAGAGGACGGCCAGCCCGCGGGGGAAATTACCCGTGTTCTTTTCGCGCAGAGCGAATTCGACCGTGTTTACCGAGGCTTCGATGGTGTTCGGATCGATGCCGTTTTTCACCAGATCTTCGAGCGTGGAAAAGATCAGCTTTTCGACTTTCTCCAGGTTTTCCGGAAGTACGCCTTTGAGGCCGATCGACCACGCCGTCGTGCGCATGCTTTCCTCGTAACCAAAGCCGGCAAGGTCCTCACCATAGCCCGAATCGATCAGTGCCTTGCGCAAGGGCGATGCGGGCGTGCCAGTCAGTATGTAGGTCAAAATGGTGAAGGCGAGGGAAGATTCGAGGTCGCCATGTTCGGACAGGGCCCAGTTGACGGCGATGAAGCCTTTGTCGTCGTTCCCGTCGCAAGTTTTGGAGACTGAGATCGGCACGTCGAAGGCTGGCTGCGCATCGGGCATCGAATCGACTTCGATCCGCGAGAAGGGCGCAAGCCAAGGCTCGAGCAGGGCAAGCCGCTCGTCCGGATCGTCATCGCCATAAAAGTAGATGAACGAATTCGAGGGGTGGTAGTATTTCTTATGGAAAGCGACGAAGGTCTGGTAGCCGAGCTGAGGAATCACCTCGGGGTCGCCGCCCGAATCGAGACCATAGGTGGTATTGGGAAAAAGCGAACGGCGGCACCAATCGGCGTGCATTTCGTCTGGGTCGGAATAAGCGCCTTTCATTTCGTTGAAGACGACGCCTTTCCGGAGGAGCGACCCATCCAGCGGCGATATTTCATAATGCCAGCCTTCCTGCCTGAAGATGTCCTCGCTTAAGGATGGATAGAAGACGGCGTCGAGGTACACGTCGATGAGGTTGTGGAAATCTTTCAGGTTGGTCGAGGCGACGGGGTAGACGGTCTTGTCGGGGAAGGTCAGGGCGTTCAGGAAGGTGTTGATGGAGCTTTTCATCAGCTCGACGAAAGGTTCCTTGACGGGGTATTTGCGCGAACCGCAGAGGGTCGAGTGCTCGAGAATATGGGCTACACCGTTCGATGAGGTGGGTGGCGTACGGAAGCTGATACCAAAGGATTTGTTCTAGTCAGAATTGCTGATGGAAAGCAGGCGCGCTCCGGTGCCTTCATGTTCATAGAGGCGGACGAGCGAATCGATTTCTTTGACCTTGCGTTCTTCAATCAGGTTGAATGACATGTCTTACCTTTCCTTTCTGTTTTTATCATTGCGGCCGATGGGCTGGAAAAGCGGACGCAGGACAAGCTTG
>JAJFUL010000020.1 GCA_021372425.1 Spirochaetaceae bacterium | reverse complement strand
CTTGCGCAGGCAGTATGAAACGGCGAGGGATTTCGATGATCGCAAGCCCTGTCTTGGAGGAAGCTGCTCGGCCTGTGGTGCCTGCCAGGATGCATCCGAAGTAAAGCTCATGACGGGGCATATCATCGCTACGCCTGGAGTGGCCAATTTTCAGGCCAGGATGACAAGGCTTCTCGAGGTCAAGACAGCGTTCAAACCTGTTTGTATCAGTGCATTCCTTCCAGAGGAGCTTTCGCGTTCCTGCCTTGCCTACCGGGAATCGTGGGTCTCCCGCAGCCTTTCGGCGCTGGTACCGGGAGCTGAAAAGCTCATTTTCAGGGTCTCGGAAGTTGCATTCAATGCAGGACAGGCGTTTGGCAGCATGCTTCAGGACGGCGAGGGAAGGTTTGGGGTTTCCCTTTTCGTCCTTTTTGGCCCTGATGAGAACAAATCCAGGAGCCTGCTCGGCATGGTGGCAAAAGCAGGCGCCAGGGCAAGGGTACCCGAAAGCATTAAGCTGTTCGCTTCATCGGTACAGCTACTACCGGAATACCTGGCACCACGCAGAATCAGCGCTTCAATCGACATGCCTGATCCGGGTTTGATGCCAGGAATGGCGCAAGCGGTGGACAGGTTCCTCGATCACAACAAGCTCGCTTGCAAAAAAACCAGGAGCGTTGTTGGCACAGGCGAGAGCATTGTCTATGAATTTCCGGAATCCCGTATGGGAAGACGCTTCTTTTTCGATGCCACGCTCGGATCTGGCGACTCGGGAGTCTCGTTCCTGTTTTCTGCAGGCGACAGGGCGAAGCTTTCGCCGCTGCTCAAAATCCTGGGCGAAACCTGCGGTACTATTCCGGCAGTCTGCATTAGAAGCCTGGAATAGACCCCCCAGGGCAATAGCGGGCCATCGACGAGTTACTCTCGAAAACATCGACAGCCGCAATGGGCAGATCAGGATTGTCCTGCTTCAGGTTTTCAAAAATGAAGAGCGCTATTCTCTCTGCGCTGGGATCATCGGCAAAATATGGGTTGTCATTCAGGTTCAGGTGATCAAGCTTCGAAAGGACGCCGGCCAGGGCCTGTTTCAGGATGCCAAAATCCACCAGCATGCCTCCCTGATCGAGCTTCTCGCCCTGAACCCAAACCCGGACTCTGTAATTGTGGCCATGCAACCGCTCGCATTTGCCATGATAATGAACAAGCTGATGTGCGGCAGCGAAATCCGCCTCGATTCGTGCAAAGAACATGGAATTACAGTAGCAGGTATGCCTGGCCGCTGCAAGTATTGCAGGCTTGGCCCGATTGAAAATCGGGCTCCCAGCATGATATCCTCTTCCAGAAATGAACAAGCCCCTTTCGCCGCTGCTTTCGGGAATCGAAATTCTCTCGACCTATGGAATGGAAAGCAATGGCCAGCGCAGCATAAGCGGTCTGAATTATGACTCGCGCGAAATAGGGCCAGGCTTTCTTTTTTTTGCATTCCCCGGGCTACACACCGACGGACATAATTTCATCGAGGCTGCCATCGACAAGGGGGCCGTGGCCGTAATTCATGACAGGGAGCTTCCCGGCCACCAACCTGACATCGCCTACATTCGCGTAAAGGATGCACGCCTTGCCATGGGCCCCGTGGCCAGTGCCTTCTATGGCCATCCTTCACAATCGCTCTGTGTCATTGGCGTCACCGGAACCGAGGGGAAAAGCACAACAGTCTATCTCATCTATCAACTGCTCTCGCTCATGGGGGAAAAGGCTGGATTCTTCTCTACCGTGATGGCCGATACCGGAAGCGGCGAAAGGCCCAATCCGCAGCATCAGACGACGCCCGAAGCGACGACAGTCCAGGCCCATCTTGCCGCCATGCGGGACTCAGGCTGCGAATTCGCTGTCGTCGAATCATCCAGCCATGGACTCAGCGAGCGGACTGGAAGGCTCGCCGATGTGGCCTTCGATATTGGCATCATGACCAACGTGACTCACGAACATCTCGAATTTCATGGCACCTGGGAGCAATATCGGTCGGACAAAGCCAACCTTTTCCGAAATCTCGACTCCCATGATCATATAAAGCTGATAAAGGACGAGCGGAAACAGCTTCCCTCCTGCGGCATCGTCAACGCGGACGACCCCAGTGCGGGCTATTTCGAAAAGGCGACATCAAAGCCAGTCCTATCATATTCAGTGAAGAGCGAGGCGACTACCGACTCTGCTGCGGCCTGCAATTCACCGGCTGCGCTGCGAGCAAGCGGCATAGTTTCCGACGCGGATGGTTGCAGCTTCACTATCGAAGCTCCAGAGCCACTTGGCAGCAATTCGGCGAGGAGAATCAGCCTTCCGGCCCGCATCAATCTGCCTGGCGAATTCAACGTCGGCAACAGCCTTGCCGCCCTCGCTGCCGTGTCGACTGCCACAAAGACCCCCTGGCCAGAACTTCTCCCCCTCCTACCGCGCCTCCGTCCCGTAAAGGGCAGGATGATGAAGATCGACCGCGGCCAACCCTTCGAGCTGATCATCGATTATGCCCACACCCCGTCTTCCTTCCAGGCTATTCTTCCGCCCCTCCGGAAAAGGATCCGCGGCAAAATCATCTGCATTTTCGGGTCGGCAGGCGAGCGCGATACTGAAAAGCGTCCCCAGCAGGGCGAAATTGCCTCGCAATTCTGCGATATTCTCATATTGACAGACGAGGATCCCCGTGGAGAAGATCCGATGCAGTTGCTCGAGGAGATTGCGTCGGGCTGCCCGGGCCTCCAGCGCGGAAAGAGGCTGTTTCTAATCCCTGACCGCCCTCTGGCGATCCGCAGGGGGATAGCGATGGCGTCCCCCGGAGACGCTGTCCTTCTTCTCGGGAAAGGCCACGAAAACTCGATAATCTACAAGGATTTCACCATGCCTTACGATGAGGAAGCCGAAGCAATCGCGGCCCTTTCGGAGGCGGGATATTCATCTTCAGATGAGGAGGCGCGAATGGCGCCTGCTCCCAAGGAATCATGATGACAAGAATTGCACTGCTCTATGGCGGAAAGTCCGGCGAACACGAAGTATCGCTCGTTTCTGCGGCAAGCATAGCCAAGAATCTCGACAGCAAGAAGTATGAGGTTCTTCTGATTGGAATTGCAAAATCCGGCCAATGGCTGCTCCAGGATCCGGGAATCATGACCCGCATCCAGGGGAAACCCCAAAAGGCGAAAGAAGAGGCCGCTTCCTCCGGAAAGGAATACGACGATGATCCGGAAGCCATGACCATGCCCAGCTTCCCACCAATCACGGACGGCTCGCCTGTCTTAGTGGAACCAGGCAAAGGTTTGCGCGTCCTCAGAGAAAATGGTTCCTGCGAGGCCCTGCCCTGTGACATCGTTTTTCCCGCCCTTCACGGCACTTTCGGAGAAGATGGCACGATCCAGGGCCTTCTGGAATGTGCAGGCCTGCCCTATGTCGGCGCAGGCGTTCTCGGTTCGGCCATCGGTATGGACAAGGAAGTTGCCAAGGAGCTGTGGCTTCGCGCAGGTCTGCCCGTTGTCGATTTCATCACCGTGCGTTCATCGGACTGGAAGGCGACGCGCGATCTTGCCATGCTCTCGCGCAAGATAGACGCGCGCTTCGGCTGGCCCTGCTTCATCAAGCCGGCCTGCACGGGTTCCTCCGTGGGTACTTCAAAAGTCGATTCCGCCGAGGGTTTGGCAAAAGCGCTCGATCACGCCTTTGCCTATGACCAGAAAGTCCTTATTGAGGAATTCATCAGTGCAAGGGAAATCGAATGCTCGGTACTGGGTAACGAGAAGCCGAGGGCCTTTCTTCCCGGCGAGATCATCCCGAGCCATGAATTCTATGATTATTCGGCAAAATATATCGATCCGAATGGAGCCGAACTCCGCGTGCCTGCAACCTTGACTGGCCAGCAGGTCGAGTTGGTCCAGTCCTATGCAATTCAGGCTTACAAGGCTTGCAACCTTTCGGGTATGGCCAGGGTCGATCTTTTCATCGACAAGCCGACCGGGAGGGTTCTGCTCAACGAAGTCAATACTATACCTGGATTTACAAGCATTTCCATGTTCCCTAGAATGTGCGAAGCGGGTGGCCTGCCCTACCCTGAGCTTCTGGACAACCTGGTCGAACTGGGCTTTGGACGGTTCAGGCTGCGTGCGAGTCTCTGCTACGAGATGAAAAAGACCGATGACGCAAAAGCCTGAAAACGGACGTATTCTTATGCATCATGATGCATAATTATAGACACTGACTAAAATTAACTTTTTAGGCTTCCCTCAGGCTTTTCTCTGGGTGTATACTGGACTCCTGCACTTGGCACGCTTCAAGCTTTGTCACTTCAAGCTTTGTCATGTGAAAGGAGGTTTCCTATGAAGTCCCAGGACTACATCGCCCTGGACGAGACGTACGGGGCACACAATTACCATCCACTGCCCGTCGTCATTTCCCAAGCCAGTGGCTGCAAGGTAAAGGATCCCGAAGGCAAGGTCTACCTCGATTTCCTGTCGGCATATTCTGCCGTCAACCAGGGACACCTGCACCCGCATATCGTTCAGGCGGCAAAGGATCAGCTTGAACGAGTAACCCTGACCTCCCGAGCCTTTCACAATGACAAGATGGGACCCTTCCTCAAGAAACTTTGCGAATATTCGGGTTATGAAAACGCACTCCCCATGAACACGGGAGCCGAATCCGTCGAAACAGCCCTGAAGGCTGCGCGCCGCTGGGGCGCGGAGATCAAGGGAGTTCCGAATGGCAAGCAGGAGATCATCTGTGCCGAGGGGAATTTCCACGGCAGAACGATCGCCGCCATATCCATGTCGAATGATCCGGATTCCTACATCAACTATGGCCCCTATGTACCGGGCTTCGTGAAAGTGCCCTATGCGGACGCCTCCGCGATCGAGAAGGCTGTAAACGAAAATACCGTTGCCGTCTGTATCGAGCCCATACAGGGCGAAGCAGGCGTTGTCGTCCCCCCTGACGGTTATCTGGCGGCTGTACGCCAGATTTGCGACCGACACAACATCCTCTTCATCTGCGACGAAGTCCAGACCGGCTTCTGCAGGACAGGAAAACGCTTTGCATGGCAGCATGAAGCGGCCCGCCCGGACATCATGTGCGTCGGGAAAGCCTTGGGCGGCGGCATTATGCCCATTTCCGCCATACTCGCAGACCACTGCGTCATGGACGTCTATACGCCTGGAACTCACGGTTCGACCTTCGGCGGCAACCCGCTGGCCGGCGCAATCGGCATTGCTGCGATCGAAGTACTGGAAGACGAGCATCTGGATGAAAGGGCGGCCAGGCTTGGCGAGATTTTCAGGAAGGAAGTGGATGCTATTACCTGCCCGAAGAAGGTACTTGTCCGCGGTCGAGGTCTCCTGAATGCCGTCGTATTCGAAAAAGGCTTCGAAGCATGGGATGTCTGCATGTCTCTCAGGGATCATGGCCTTCTCGCAAAGCAGACACATGGGAATATCATCCGCTTCGCGCCGCCTCTCGTCATCACCGACCGGGAATTGGCGGAAGCGATAAGTATCATCGCCCAGGTATTTGAGAAGATCTGAAACCAACCTATAATGGCCTCATGGTTTGCCCAGGTTCCAGCGGGGATTCATGAAAAAAGCCATACAGGCGATTCTCATCCTGTCCGTCCTCATTGTTCTCGGTTTTGTCCTTTATTATTTCATCCTTTTCAGGGAGGAGCGCCAGCGCGCCAGCTTCCCTGTCATGGATCGGATAGTGGAGATGGACAAGCCGGGCAATGGGGCACGTTGGGAAAAAAGCGCAGAAGAAAAATCTCAGGCGAAAGTCCAGGTTCTCGAAGGTGAGACCATACTCGATGCAATCGACCTGAACCTCGATGCCGATGAAGAACTCGAGCAGGTCTTGACCGTCCGGCCGACGGAAGCGGAGACTTCCCGGATTTCAATAGTTACAGCCGATTTCGAACCCTCGACGGGCAGCTACCTGCGGACATGGAAAGGGGAAACGCTTGCGGTAAGGCCAAATGCAGTCGTCGTGCAGGCGCGCGACCTGCTTCAGGATGGCTCGATCGAAATCCTCGTCTATGGTATTGGCGCATCGAACCTTCAAACCTTGACAATTTTCAAGCCAAGCTTCAAACGTGCTGCGGCCTATAAGACCATCTTTTCGGGAGAAGGACAGAGCATCACCATGGAAGAGCCAAATAAAATCAACCTGTTTGTCCGGGGCCCGGCAGGGGCCTCGCCATTCGACCGGATCAAGATCAGCTACGCATGGAACCCGCGCCTCGCAGAATTCCAGCGAACAAGCGAATACAGAGTCCCCGGAACCAATATTGAAGAACTGTTGACAGCCAATATTCTGACGGGCAAGAGCAAGGATTTTGAGAATTATCTCTCCGGGCTCTGGGAGATGGAGCCAACTGCGGGACACGAGGCTTCCTTAATCCACTTTTCTCCGGCGGAGAAGAAAATATCGTTCCGGACAGGAGAAACTCAGGAAGAATGGGACTGGGCAGACTCAAGCGCCTCTCTTGCCGGCATATATGCGACGATAACCAATAGCACGGTTCCCGACCTGATTCGGCTCCTGGATATAGAGCTGGTCGGTATGGACAGAATAAAGGTAAACGCGCAGTCCCAGCAGATCATGCGTTTTTCGACATCGGAGGTCTGGAACGGAACATACAGGCGCTATAAGGGTGGAATGCCAGACTCCAGGCATGAGCCCATGTCTCCAATCCATGAAGGCGGCGTCTTCGAAGCAGGCGTGGAAGGGGGCGCAGGCAAGATAATGCTTGGAATTGAGGAATTGGAAGGCAGCTATACCGCATCAGGTGGTCGGAAACTCAGCCTGGAGAAAGCTTCCTTCTCTTTAGCCGATGGGAAGCAAACAGCTTCGGGAAATTACTCGGTCTTTCGTATGGATTCCTTCATGATCCTTGACCTTCACCCAATTGACAGGCATGGCCTGCCTGAAGGTCGACTCTGCTATATCTTCACGGTGGCAGCCAAAGGCGGCAAGGGAATCGGTACACTCATCCTGAAACCGGCCAGAATATGCACCGACCGTGCAGAATTGCTTTATGAACCCGATATCCGATTCGTTAAAAATTAGCTCAGGGAAGGAGATAAGATTCATAGCCCAAGTCTTTCAGCTTGGCTTGGGTCTTCGTCCAGTCGCCTTCCGAACTGACAATCACAGCCCAACGAAGCTGCCCGTCAGAGGATTTCTGCTCTTCGATCGTGACCTGGAAACCTTTCTTCTGGAGCGAACTGAATACAGCCTGGGCATTCTCTTTCCTGGAGAAGTAGCCCACTTGTAGCTGTACAGGGCCGTTCTGCCTGTCCAAGGCAGCTTCGCCGGAAGCCTTGGCCGTAGCAAGGCTCTTTTCGGCAACTGGAACATTTTTCCCCGAGCCATAAAACCCTTCGAGGAGAAGATTCCCCGGGAGAAGCGCGAGCTGTCTTTTAATCAGCGACAGCTCAGTCGATTCGGGATATTCTTCGGCCAGCCAGGTCTCAAGCGATTTGGCATCAAAACCTTTCGTGGGAACCTTGAATGAGCTGAAATCCGCGGAATTGGCGATTACCCAGAGAAGAAACAGGGCTTCGGCGCCTTCCTGGCTTGTCTTGCTGCTTTCGGCGCTTTTCGTGCCACCGCTGCTGCCGTTGCCTTTGCCGACCAGGCCCTGAAGCAGCACGAAAGCCTTTTCCTCTGCCCCATCGAAGATGCATGTCCATGCAAGGGCAAGATTCTTTTGGCTGGCTATCCCGGGAGAGTTGGCGGATGTCGCATCGATCCTGTCCAATTGTTCCCTTGCCTTGCCTGGCTTGCCGGCAGCAAGCCAGCATCGCGCCGATTTCAGGAGAAGCTCGGCATTCACTGGGGAATATGCATAGAAGGTGGCAGCATCCTCCCAGCGGCCCGCCAGCGAGGCAAAGGCGGCGGCATTGACAGC
>JAJFUL010000003.1 GCA_021372425.1 Spirochaetaceae bacterium | reverse complement strand
TCGATCGACTTGGGCACTTCATCGGTCGATGGGGTGGCATAGGGGGCGAGGGGCACGGTGCCAAGATTGACGAGAAGCTCGGGCATGTAGGGCCTGTCCAGCGCCTGGCCCGCAACCGCAAAGCCGGTGGCGTGCGCCGGGTGGGCATGTACGACAGAGCGGATTTCGGAACGCGAGCGATAGACGGCAATATGCATCTTGAGTTCGGAAGTGGGACGCATGCGGCCCGAGACCACACGGCCATCCATGTCTACGGTGACGATCATGCCTGGCTTCATGAAGCCTTTGCTCACGAGCGTGGGCGTCACAAGGATCCTGTCTTCGCCGATTCGCACGGAAATGTTGCCGTCGTTGGCGGCCACCATGCCGCTGTCATACATCCGCCGCCCTATGGCACAAATCTCTCGCTTGACAGAGCGCCAAGGCCTTCCAAACGAAAATCCTGCCGTTTTTTGTGCACTCATTGTCCGACCACCTTTGCGAGGCTCACGCCGTAGTCCGGCTTGATGATCCCTTTTTCGGTGATGAAGCCGGAAACCAGGTCGTGCGGGGTCACATCGAAGGCGGGATTCCTCACCTTGATCCCCTCGGGAGCAGTGCGGCGGGCACCAAATGAGGTGACTTCCTCGCTGCCGCGTTCCTCGATCGGGATGACATCGCCGCAGGGAGTGTTCAGGTCGATGGTGGAGGAGGGACAGGCCACATAGAAGGGAATGGAAAAATGCTTTGCGAGGATGGCGACGCCGAGTGTACCGATTTTGTTGGCGAAATCCCCGTTCGCGGCGACTCTGTCGCAACCCACGATGCAGAGGTCTACAAGCCCTTTTGACATTACGTAGGCGGCCATGTCGTCGCAGATGAGCGTTACGTCGAGGCCGGCGCGCTGAAGCTCCCAGGAAGTGAGCCGGGCGCCCTGGAGCAGGGGCCTGGTCTCGTCGGAATAAACACGGAAGTGGCAGCCATGGGCGAAGGCGAGATACAGGGGGGCGGTGGCCGTTCCGAGTTCAGAAGTGGCCAGGGCGCCCGCGTTGCAGTGGGTGAGGACGCCGCAGCCCTCGCGGATCAGCGGTTCGCCACTTTCTCCTATCCCTCGGCAGATCGCCCGGTCCTCGGCATGGATTCTCTCTGCTTCGGCCGTGAGCATGCGGTAGAGTTCTTCACTGTCCTTCGCCTCGCCTGAGTGGGCTGCGGCGAAATCGAGGCAGCGGTGCAAAGCCCAGCCTAAGTTCACGGCGGTGGGGCGCGCGCCGGCCAGGTAGGCGGCCACTTCCCGGGCGCCCGCCATGAACTCTTCGACGCTCTTGCCCAGCAGCGGCCTTGTGCCGATCAGAAGACCGTACGCTCCCGCGATGCCTATGGCGGGCGCCCCGCGCACTTTTAGCCGCCTGATCGAATCCCAGACCATTTCGGCGCTTTCCTGTTTCTCTTCCATAATCTCGCCAGGAAGACGAGTCTGGTCGAGTATGTAGAGCTCGCCATTTTCCCAACGAAGGCTTCTCGCCACGCTGTACCCACTGATCGCTGCCTCGTTGCCTGCAGCCAAGCCCTTTGCCATATCATTGCTCCTCATATTCTCCAACCAGCATGGAGTCTTTGAGGAATTGCTGTCAAGTTTTTTCATGCTTTATTTTGGACATCAATTTTCAGCACTGAAACCTGTTCTTGATTGACAGCTCGCTGACGCGGTTATAGAGTAAAAAAACGGTCTGAACTGACCTTCTGCAAGTAGACACAAAAAGGGGTCAGTTCAGTCAATTCTCGGCAAAACACGTAATTTTGTTTTTCATACACATGAAAGACCGCCTGAATAAGGGGAGAGATATGGCGTCTATCGTACCTTCCGAATGCAACGAGGCGAAGCCTGGCGACATAGCCAAAACAGTCCTGATGCCCGGCGATCCATTGCGGGCCAAATTCGTGGCGGAGAATTATCTCGAAGGCGCTTTCTGTTTCAACAGCGTGCGCAACATGTACGGCTACACGGGCGGATACAGGGGTAAACGCATCTCCGTCATGGGCAGCGGGATGGGCATTCCTTCGATGGCTCTGTACGCATTCGAGCTGTACCAGTATTTTAGCGTAGAGAACATTATCCGCATCGGAACGACGGGCGGCATAGCCGATGATATCAAGCTGCGCGACGTAGTGATCGCTATGGGTGCCTCCACCAATTCCAATTTTGCCGACCAGTACGGATTTCCCGGCACGCTCGCGCCGCTCGCCGATTTCGGCCTGCTCGAAAAAGCCGTGCAATCGGCTCGCGGTCGGAATATCAGTGTGCGCGTCGGCTCGGTTTTTTCCACTGACCAATTCTACAATGCCAATCCCAACGCCAGGGATGCATTCCGCAAGATGGGCATGCTGGGCGTCGAAATGGAGACGGCTGGACTTTATCTCACCGCAATGGCGATGGGCAAGAAAGCCCTGAGCATTCTTACCGTCTCTGACCATATTTTTACGGGCGAGGGCCTTTCTGCCGCCGAGCGCCAGGAAAGTTTTCACGACATGGTAGAAATCGCTCTGGATATTGCCTGATCAGCAGGGTACCATGGAAGCATGAAAGAACTGACGCCGCAGTTGACCGAAGCCTTGCGATCGCATTTTGACGAAGCGGTGGCAAGACATGATGCCTATCCCGTGGCGACCTATGACGAGCTTGTCAGGATCGTGGCCGAGCTTTCCTATCTGAATCGCGATTGTCTGCTTTTCTTCCGGGGTCAGGACGAAGATTTCCGCAACAAGGCCAGCGCCACGACGCTCTATCCCAGCCTCTACCGCAAGAACAACATCTCGAGACGGAATCTCCAGAATCGCTTCGCCGTCCTGAAGGAGCTGGCCGCGATCCTGGTCGACCAGACGAAACCTTGCGACAAACGGGCCGCGGACGAGATCAGGAGACGGCAGTACATACAGTGGTCGATCCTGCAACATTACCAGGTATATGAAACGCCGCTGCTGGACATGACGCAGTCGCTGCGAGTCGCTTGCTCGTTTGCCCAGCTCGATGCATCCTCGCATGATGTCTATGTCTATGTGCTGGGGCTTCCTTACATGCCGAACGGCATTTCCGTCAATTCCGAACAGGAAATCGTCAACATCAGGCTGCTGAGCGTCTGCCCGCCGCTTGCCCTGCGGCCATACTTCCAGGAAGGCTATCTTATTGGAACTACCGATATTACAGATAATTATGATGACAAAAACGAGCTAGATTTCAATCGCAGGCTCATTGCCAAGTTCGCGATCCCCAACAATGACTCGTTCTGGAACGGCAATCTCAACCGGATACCGCGCGATCTTCTGTTCCTCGACGAGCGGAACGACCAGATGTTCCGGATCTGCAGCTCCATCCGCAACGCCCTCGGCCAGGCCGAAGGTCTTCTTTTCGAAGACAGCAGCGACCCAGAGCTTGCGGGGGAGCTGACTGCTCGCTTGCGCTCACGCCTGGACTAGGCTTTATAGGGCAGAGCCAGCCGCAAAATCAACCTCAACTGAACGCCACATCCAGCACCATCATGATCGCAAAACCGAGCATCGTACCTATCGTCGCGAGGTGCCCGTTGCCGGCGGCATTGGCCTCGGGGAGCACTTCATCGACGACAACATAGACCATTGCACCGGCGGCGAAGGCCAGCGCATAAGGCATGAGTGGCTGTATCGATCCGACGAGCAGCACGCCTATTATGGCGGCCACCGGCTCAACGAAGCCTGAGAGCTGCCCATAGAAGAAGCTCTTGAACCTGGACATGCCCTGACGTCTCAGCGGCAGCGACACTGCGGCACCTTCCGGAAAATTTTGGATCCCTATGCCGAGCGCAAGGACCGTTGCACCGGCTACATTGGCACCGCCAGTCTTGAGCGCCGCAGCCCCGAAACCGACGCCAACGGCGAGACCCTCTGGAATATTGTGGAGCGTTATGGCAAGCGCAAGAAGGATGGTCCGCGACCATCCGGTCTTGACGCCTTCTGTTTCTTCCGGATCGATGTGGAGATGGGGGAGGAAGCGGTCCGCCAGCCTGAGGAAAATCCCACCTGCGAGGAAACCGATCGCTGCAGGCATCCACTTGACGAGGCCCATGGCCGCCGCGGCCTCAATCGAGGGCTCCAGGAGGGACCAGAAGCTGGCTGCAATCATGACGCCGGC
>JAJFUL010000354.1 GCA_021372425.1 Spirochaetaceae bacterium | reverse complement strand
GCGAAATCGTGGTTGCCGTCGATCGTTGCCACAGGCAGGCCCCTGATCTGCTTCGGCGAAAAATAGGCAAGGTATTCGGCATCCTGCTTGGCACGGTCGTTGTAATCGTTCACCTGGTCGCCAAGAGAAAGCATAAAGCTTGAATCAGGATACAAGGCAGTCGCCTTGTCGAGCATGCTGGTCCACCCTGCCGTGTCAGCCTCGAGGGTCTTTGGCCCAGTGGCCTTGGAACCAAGCTGGGGATCGCCAACCACGAGGAAACCGAAAGCTTTCGGATCCTTTGTAGAAACTGCGTAGATATCGCTCCAATTCGATCCGTCGCCTACCCGGTATACATACTCAGTTGAATTTGCAAGGCCGTTGACCGTTACTTTATTGGAAAATGATCCTGTAGGTGCGGTCACATCGTCGGTACTGAAGGTAGTGGCGGTGACAATGGCCTGGGCTCCTGAGAAAGAAACGGCCTTGTCTGCCGGAAAATCGGCAGTGGTCTTGTCGGCCGCCTTGGCCATTTGGACAATGGCCTTGCCGAGTTTAGGGGTAAGCCAGGCAAAATTGAGTTCGGAAGCGCTTACTCCCGGACTGATGTTGAGACAGGACAGAACATAGCCGGCTGTCTTGACCTCGTCGGCAGATGCTGCTCCGCAGGGAGCCACAATGAAGAGTGCAGCCAGGATAATACCTACAATGGCGCTGCGCACTTTTCCCGATTTATGCATATCAAAACCTCCCTGACTCCGGATCCTTTCGGCTTTTCAAAATATCCTTCCGTTCCCAGCGGCCGATAATCCAGTTGTCGAGGCAAGCCTAGCTTTGAAACATTAAACCTTTATTTCATTAAAGTTAAAATCATGAAAAAAGGCACTCCACGAGCATGAATCTAGCGATGATGCTTTACTGACCCGGCAACTTAATAGTGGTGTTTTTTGCGATATTAGCCCGCTACAACGGGCTAATATCGCAAAATGTGTGCGCTGTCTTGTTGCCGGGTCAGTAAACTTCTGCCAAATTCTGCTGCCCTAGGGCCGCAGAACTCTGCCTGAAGACAGCAGGTTCACAATCTCGTACATGTTGGAGACCCGGCCGACAGCAAGCTTTTCTTTCAATCCGTAAAAATCGAGGCAGGTGCCACAGGCAAGGATTTCGACGCCATCCTTTTCGAGGTGGCGCAGATTCTCCAGAAACTCAGATCCTTCCACGGCCAGCTTTATCCCCCCGTTCATGAAGATGATGCGATCCGGTTTATGTTCGCTTTCGGCAAGCGCATAGATAAACCCTTTCATGAGAAGCTCACCAAGTTCATCGTTCCCGTGGCCAATTTTGTCGGTCGCAAGAAAAACGGTCAGGCTGTCCGCTTGTTCGCGTGTTTTGCCCGGTAAGGAGGTGGGACAGGTGGCTTGTGTTGGTGGAGACTTAGGAAGCTCAGACTGAGAGGAGGAAGGTTGAGTGGGCGCTGCATTGGAGTTCGCCGCAGACAAGGCTTCCTTGGATGAGGCTTCCATTGACGCAGACTCTCCGGACACCGATATGCTGATCCGTATGCTTCCGTTTTCTTCATAGTCGGCTTGCGCTTTGTGCCCCGAATATTCCGCGTAGCGGAGGACATTTTCCTTTGCCGTCTCATTGTCGACAAGAACTTCGATGGTGTCTTGCACCGTGCTGTCCTGCGCGTCACCTTCGAGCGCCTTCCTGGCCAGCACAACCGGCTGGGGACATGGCAATCCCCGCGCGTCAACGATTCTGGGTGATTTGTTCATAGTGTTTTTCCCTCCTTGACCCTTGTCCTTCTTCCCTTGTTGTTTCCATCCATGTCGCCTCGCAGGACAACCTGGAAGCGAGCTTCAACACTTCTGCAATCCCCACGCCGCCGGACCCGTCAAGCCCGGCAGGCGACGCCGGCATCCTGAGGCAAAAGCCGCATTCGCTCGAGATTTCCACCGGGACGGGGATAAGATCAGCGGGAATTCCCTTGGCTTTGACGGATTTTTCCGCGCGGATCGCCGCAAAGGTCGTCGGGAATGTCAGGATGAATGCCTGCTTCATAGGTGAGGGCATCCTAGATGATCACCTCGACGGTACCCGGCTCACCGCCGCTTTCGCCTACAAGTGCTGCCCTGATGCCGGCGGACTTGAGGGCATCGAGTGCCTCTGATTCGAGTTCCCTGGGCACAGCGGCAAGGAGGCCTCCCGAGGTCTGCGGATCGAAGATGATATCGAGCTGCACGGGGCTGAGTCGCTCGGTTCCGCGCAGGGCATGGCCTCTTCCGTCGCGATTCCTGCGGGCACCCTCCGGGACAAGGCCCATGGCCGCATAGTCGGCGGCTCCAGGCAGCAAAGGAATCTGGTCATAATAAAGCCTGAGGCCGCACTCCGTCCCGGCGGCCATCTCGGCGGCATGGCCGGCGAGACCGAAGCCGGTGACGTCGGTACAGGCTGCGACATGGAAATGTGCCAGGATTTCCGCAGCCCGGCGGTTGAGAGTGGCCATCGAAGCTTCCGCAGCCAATTTTGCCTCGCTCGAGACGCATTCGGCGCGGACGGCCATATTGACGAGGCCGGTACCTATCGGTTTGGTCAAGATCAGGGAGAGCCCGGGAACAAGGCTACTGTTCCGCCACGCTGCGTCGGGGCTGACAAGGCCTGTCACTGCATAGCCGAGCTTGGGCTCCGCATCCTCAATACTGTGTCCGCCGACAAGAGCGCATTCAGCCTCGATAAGTGCGTTTAGTCCCCCTTCCATCATCGCGCGGAGGGTTTCCAGCCCCAGAGCCTTGACCGGAAAGCAGACCAGGGCGAGTGCGGTCAGGGGCTTTCCACCCATCGCATAGATATCGGAAAGCGCATTAGCTGCAGCGATGCGTCCAAACAAGAAAGGATCATCGACAATCGGCGGGAAGAAGTCGACCGTCTGGACAAGCGCGAGATCTGGCGCGATCCGGAAGAGTCCCGCATCTTCGTATCCGGAAAAATCGGCGAGCAGGTCGGGATAGGCAGGCTGCGACAGCCCGCAGAGAGCCTTCTCGAGGACACCTGGTCCCAGCTTGGCGCCGCAGCCGGAAAAGCG
>JAJFUL010000351.1 GCA_021372425.1 Spirochaetaceae bacterium | reverse complement strand
TTCCAACGCCGCCACCCTCCCCATGTCGTCCCCGAGCACCCGGGTTGGGCTGCGCAGGAAGTCGAATATGACGCCTTCTTCGCCGGCATGGATCACTTCTTCACCACGGGCAGGCATCTCTTCCCGCGTCCTGCGGTAAAGGATGTGAACCTCCTCGGCTCCCAGGCGGATTGCCATGCGCGCGGAATCCATGGCCACGTTTCCGCCACCGAGGACCGCGACCCGGCGGGAAGGATAGATGGGCGTGGCCGCCCTCTCCCTGTCATAAGCCTTCATCAGGTTCGCTCTCGTGAGGTACTCGTTTGCGCTGAATACACCCACGAAATTCTCACCCGGAATGTCCATGAACTTGGGGAGCCCCGCGCCAGAGCCGATGAAAGCCGCATCGAATCCATCCTCGGCCAACAGCGAGGAGAGCTTCCTCGTCCTTCCGACGAGATAGTTCATCTCGAACTGGACGCCCATCGATTCGAGCACCCCCGCCTCGCTGGCGACGAGTGCTTTGGGGAGCCTGAATTCGGGGATGCCATAGACCATGACGCCGCCAGCCTTGTGGAAAGCTTCAAATACGACGACTTCATGCCCTTGCCTGCGGACATCGACCGCGCAGGTCAGCCCGGCAGGTCCGGCGCCTACCACCGCCACATGTTTGCCGGTACTGCCGGAGACTGCAGGCGCTTGCTCCCTGCCTTCTGCCCTTGCCGTATCCGCCGCAAAACGTTCGAGCCGGCCGATCTGCACCGCTCTGTCGGTTCCCCCCAGCGCTTTGCCCACGGTGCAGGGCATTTGGCATTGCTTCTCCTGAGGGCAAACCCGCCCGCAAATAGTTGGCAGAAGATTTGTCCTTTTGATAACGGCCGCAGCCTGCGCAAAATTGCCCTCGCGCACTTCACGGATGAAGCCAGGGATATCTACCCGGACAGGACAGCCGGAGACGCAGGGCGCGTTCTTGCATTGCAGGCAGCGCTGCGCTTCGATCATCGCCTGGTCGCGCGTGTAGCCCGTGGCCACCTCCGCCATGTTATGCCGACGCTCTTCTGGCGCCTGGTTGGGCATCTCCTGCACCGGTATTGCCATACGTGCCTTTGGGGTCAGTATTCCCGCACGTATCTTTTCGAGTTCGATCCTGGCTTCCTCATCCATTGCCGTTCGGTCCATGTGACTCATTTTGCCGCTCCTTCCCGCTCCTTGAGAGCGGCGAGCGACATCTCGAGATGGCATTTGTCATGAGCTGCTTTTTCCTGCGTCTTGTAGGCCCCAAGCCTGGTCATCATCTGCGCCCAATCTACCTGGTGTGCATCAAATTCCGGCCCGTCCACGCAGACGAATTTAGTCTGGCCGCCGACCGAAACCCGGCAGCCGCCGCACATGCCCGTGCCGTCAATCATGATCGTATTCAGCGATGCCAGGGTCTTTATGCCGAAAGGCCTGGTCGTTTCAGCGCAGAACTTCATCATTATGGGAGGGCCAATCGCCACGACGATGTCGGGTGGCGGGGCCATCTTGCAGAGCTCTGCCAGCGGCTCGGTGACGAGCGCCTTCCTGCCCGAGGAACCATCGTCGGTGACGACGATGTTCTCGTCGGCGGCCAGGTTCAATTCATCCTGCATGACAAGGAGGTCTTTGGTCCGGGCGCCCGATATCACCGTCACCTTGTTGCCTGCATCCTTCAACGCCTTGACGATGGGATAAAGTGGCGCGAGGCCTATACCTCCGCCGACACAGACCGCCCAGCCGAATTTCTCTATATGCGTGGGATTCCCCAATGGCCCTAGGAGGATGATTTCATCTCCTGGCTCCTTGAGGGCGAGTTTATGAGTGCTTGCCCCTACGGTCTGGAAAATCACGGAGACTGTCCCGGCGACAGGATCAGAATCCGCGATGGTAAGGGGTATGCGCTCGGAGTAATCTTCTTCATATTGAACTATGACGAATTGACCCGCCTTACGCTCCCTTGCGACGAGCGGCGCTTCGATGTCCATACGGTAAACTTCTTCCGAAAGCCTGGTTTTTTTCAAGATACGGTGCATTCCGTGCATTGTTGCTCCAATCTGCGGCTGGCCGGAGCGCGCGGCTTGCTACTGCCGCGTCTGGAGCGCCCCTTCAGGATACTATGCCGCCATTCGGTATATGGGATATTGTATAGGCTTAAGACCGGTTCTGTCCACGCCATTCAAGCATGTATGAATATCAATTGGCCAGGAGCTTTCGATGATTATACCACGATTCCCCGAAAAGTTTTCGTCGCAGCCTTTTTTCAACCCGAAGGACTTCCTCTCGTATATGGAAGCGTTGGGCGAGCTCGGGGACCGCAAAGCTCCCGACTGCGTCATCATCATATATCAGAAGATTTTATACAACTATATCCTATCAAGCCGAAAGACCACCCCTGCAAAAGGATATTTCGGAGGCACTGTTTCGTTCATCGATGATCTCGAGGATTTCGGCGAAGGCCGGTCGCTGGCTATCGCAGCCAATTTTGGCGTCGGAGCGCCTGCGGCGGCCGTCATGATCGAGGAACTCATAGCCTGGGGCGCCAGCAAATTCATTGCGATCGGCTACGCCGGTTCGCTCTGCGAGGAAGTGCCGCCCGGATCCCTTGTCCTCTGCTCGAAAGCCTTCAGGGATGAGGGCACCTCATCCCATTATATTGCCGGAAGCGAGCCTGCATTGCCCTCGCCGGAACTTACCACGCGGCTTGAAAAATCGCTCATAGCACTCGATATGCCATTTATCAAGGGTGCCACGTGGACGACTGATGCCATCTACAGGGAAACTCCTTTCGAGGTGGTGAACTATCGCCGAGACGGAGCTCTCGTTGTCGAGATGGAGGCTTCCGCCTTGTTCTCGATCGGAAACTTCCGCAATGTCGAGGTGGCCGGTTGCTTCTCGGTGTCAGACACGCTTGCCGAACTGGCATGGAGGCCGGAGTTCCATGCAGAAACATCGAGAGACGGGCTTGCGCGTCTTTTCCACGCCGCAATCGACGCATTCAGGTAAACCGGCTGCCATCTGCGGGCGTTGGGCTTCTTCGCTTATTCAATCAGTGATTCTTCCGGCCAGCTGCCCTTGATGCGCGAAAGCGGAAGTGCACGGCATCGAGCGCCAAGGATGGTGCCCGGATTCAGAACCGAGTTGCAGCCGATCTCGCAATTGTCTCCAAGGATGGCTCCGAATTTTTCAAGACCAGTGTCGATCGTCTCATGAGGGCTGCCGAGGCTCCTAACCTTTACCGTCTTCCTGTCCAGCCTGACGTTAGAGAGGATAACGCCTGCACCGATATGCGCGCGGATCCCGAGTATCGAGTCTCCCACATAGTTGAAATGAGGGGCCTGGGCATATTCCATGAGGAGGCAGTGCTTGAATTCACAGGCATGTCCGAGTACGGCGCCGTCGCCTGCCAGGACAAAGCCCCGCAGGTAAGCGCCTTGCCGGATTTCGCAACTGTCGCCAATCCAGGTGGGGCCGCGTATGAAGGCGCCCGTCTCGATCCGGCAGCCCGAGCCGATCCGCACCGGCCCCTGTATCGTTACCCCCTGCTCGATCTGGCAGTTTTTTCCTATCCAGATATCGCCATCGAGACGGGCGCCCGGAATTGTTCTGACACGTGAAAGCCGTGACGGTGTTTCTGCGCGCCGGTCTTCGGCGGCCCGGCCTTCAGCCTCCAGCAGCGCGAGGATATAACCATCGAGCGCCGAAAGCGCCTCCCAGGGTTGCTGGAGGCCATCAAAAAGCCCTGCATGAGCCGTGTGGCGCATGTCGAAAAGCCAAAGCGAATTGTTCCATTGCAGGAAGGATGGATTCATCGGCCTGCCTCCTCCCGGAAGTCTTTCCACAAGGGCGCAGGGTAAACGCCTTGCGCCGTCATTGCCGCGATATGAGCACGAACATCAGCCAGGTCCTCCGGGTTCGTCAGCCCAAAGTATTGCTCGGTGACAGGAAGTGCGGTCACCTCGGCCACGCCTCCAGAGATCATCGAATCGATGATGGAGGGCAGGTAAAATTCGCCTTTCCCCCAGTTGGAGGGATTGACAATGAAGTTCCGGAACAAAGCCTCAGCCTGGGGGAAAATGGTCGAATCGAGGCCCCAGATGTTCATCGAGACGGGCTCGTGCGGGCCAAATTCCTCAAGCCTTCCGTCGAACTTTCGCGAAAGGATGCGGCCATCCTTGCGTTCGACATGGACATGCTCGGTTATTTTGGCGAGAGAGTTCCCTGGGCCGAGGGTGCAGATTGCCCTTGAAACGGAGCCCTTTTCCGAAAGGACTGACCCGAGTTCGTAGGCAGCGAAGCAGAACCTGCTCCTGCCGGCAGGCGAGGTCTGATCCGTTTGCCCCTTATGCGCTTGCACTGCATCCGCACAGGCCATGTCGGCGAAAAATCCGTGGATTGCCGCAAAGGCGCTTCTTCCATAAAAATCGTCTGCGTTGACGACCGCGAACCTATTACCATCCGCAGGCCTATCGCCATCCGCGCCGCTCCGGCCATCAAGACAATGCCTTGCACAGAGCAGGGCGTGCCCCGTACCCCAGGGTTTAGTGCGGCCACTCCTCTGCAGCCATACGTCCAGCTCCGCAGCGATATCAGCGGGAACCTGACTCAAGCTGTCCTGGTACGCCAGCTCGACAGGAATGCAGGCAGGAAGCCGCGCCAGTATCCGGTCGCGAAAATCCTCCTCGGTCTCTCTGCGGATGAGGAATACGATGCTGTTGAATCCTGCCGACAGCGCATTGTGGATATTGTATTCGAGCAGTGTCTCGCCCGAGGTGCCGACCGAAGCCAGCTGTTTTATGCCGCCAAACCGAGAGCCTACGCCGCCGGCCATCAAGAGAAGTTTCATGGCGCCAGTATAGCGCGCATCCGGATATATTGATATATTTTGGAATAGGGTTTACGATTGGAAAGCTTTTGATGGCCGGTCATCCTTTGAGTCGTACAACCGCATACTACCTCTACCAACTCATCATGCGTCCAAAAGGGTTTTCATGCCGTCATAAGCTTTTGATCCCCATCTTCAACCAAAGGAATTTGTGATGGCAGATACCAAGAAAATGGTCATGATTGATGGAAACGCGGCCGCCGCCTATGTGGCGCATGCCTGTTCCGAAGTAATCGCGATCTATCCCATTACGCCTTCTTCGCCCATGGGTGAATCCGCAGATGAATTCTCTGCCATGGGAAGAAAGAATCTCTGGGGTACGGTCCCCAAAGTCGTCGAGATGCAGTCCGAAGCGGGAGCTGCCGGTGCCGTGCACGGAGCCCTTACGGCAGGTGCACTTTCCACAACCTTCACCGCATCGCAGGGCTTGCTCCTGATGATCCCGAACATGTTCAAGATCGCCGGCGAAGCGACCTCCACTGTCTTCCACATCGCCGCCCGCGCTGTCGCAGCTCAGGCCCTCTCGATTTTTGGCGACCACCAGGATGTCATGGCAGCACGCCAGACGGGCTGGGCCATGCTCGCCTCCAACAACGTCCAGGAAGTCATGGACATGGCGCTCATCGCCCATGCAGCAACCTTGAAGGCCCGTGTCCCCTTCATTCACTTCTTTGATGGATTCAGGACCTCGCACGAAGTCCAGAAAGTCGAGGAACTCCCGTACGAGATCATGAAGAAAATGATTCCCGATGACCTCGTCCGTGCGCACAGGGCGCGCGGCCTTTCTCCCGAGAATCCCTCCATCCGCGGCACGAGCCAGAACCCCGATGTCTATTTCCAGGGACGCGAGGCAGCCAACAAGTTCTATGCCGTCACGCCGAAGATCGTTGAAGAGACGATGGCAGAGTTTGCAGCGCTTACAGGACGCAAGTACCAGCTATTTGACTATGTTGGCGTCCCCGATGCCGAGCGCCTCATCATCGTGATGGGGTCGGCCAGCGACACGGTCGAGGAAGTCGTACAGTACCTCAATGCGCGCGGCGAGAAAGTCGGGGCCATCAAAGTCCACCTGTATCGCCCCTTTGCGGTCGACAACTTCATCAAGGCAATCCCCTCAACAGTCAAATCGATCGCTGTGCTCGACAGAACGAAGGAACCCGGCGCCATCGGTGAGCCGCTCTACGAAGATGTGCGGACCGCAATCGGCGAGGCCATGGGTTCAGGAAAGTCGCCCTTCAAAGCCTGGCCGACAGTGGTCGGCGGAAGGTATGGCCTCGGCTCCTTCGAATTCACGCCGGCAATGGCCAAGGGTGTCTTCGACAATCTCAAGAAATCGGAGCCGAAAAACCACTTCACGGTCGGCATCAACGATGATGTTGCCTTCACCAGCATCGATTTCGACGAGAACTTCAACCTGGCTTCAGACGGCGTGGTCGAGTGCCTCTTCTACGGACTCGGCTCGGACGGAACCGTCGGCGCGAACAAGAACTCCATCAAGATCATCGGCGACGAGACCAGTAACTCAGCCCAAGGCTATTTCGAATATGATTCGAAGAAAGCCGGAAGCTATACAATAAGTCACCTGCGCTTCGGACCGAAGCAGATCAGGAAGCCCTATCTCGTCTCCAAGGCCGACTTCATCGCCTGCCACAAGTTCTCCTTCATCGAGAAGCTGGATATGCTGAAGAACGCCAAGGAAGGCGGCACCTTCCTGCTCAACAGTCCCTATGCAGCCGACAAGGTCTGGGAGGAACTGCCTTCAGAAGTCCAGCAGTATATCGTCGACAAGAAGCTCAAGTTCTATGTCATCGACGCAGTGAGCATCGCCGAGAAATCGGGCATGGGCAGCAGGATCAACACGATCATGCAGACCGCCTTCTTCAAGATTTCCGGTGTCCTTCCACGCGACGAAGCCATTGCTTACATCAAGAAGTACACCGAGAAGACTTACCACAGGAAAGGCGCGGACGTCGTCCAGAAGAACATCGCGGCCATCGATATGGCGCTCGACGCCACGCACGAAGTCCTGGTCGGCAAGGCCGACTCGAAGAAGCACAT
>JAJFUL010000314.1 GCA_021372425.1 Spirochaetaceae bacterium | reverse complement strand
TGCCTGACAATAGCCCCGGCCGCACCATCGGCAGCAGAATATCCTTTATCTTGACCCAGGTACTCGCGCCAAGGTTTTCTGCGGCATCGATGATGTCCTGCGGAATTGATTCGAAACTGGTCGTGAGTACGCGGATCATGTAGGGTATGCCCATAAGCGTATGGGCGAGGACAAGGCCGAAAAAAGATTGCGTCAGATGGAAGGTTGCAAACACGCGGCTCAGGAACAGAGCCACCACCATGCCTGGCATAATGATCGGCAGCAGGACAATAGTCTGACAGAATTTTTTCCCTTTGATGTTTTTTCTGCCAAGGACATAGGCTGTCGGCAACGAAAGGGCCAACGAGAGTAGGACCGCACAAGGTGCAATCATATAACTGGTCTTAAGGGCCCGCAGTATATTCGTGTAGTTGAATACATATTTCCACTGTGCCCAGGACAGTTTTTCGGGAAACACGTTCGGGAACGACCAGGGATGATCCGGATCGACGAGCGACCACAGGACGGCCATCAGTATGGGCATGCCCACCCAGATGATCTGCACGACAATGAAAAAAATGGTAAGGGTCCGGTTGAGGACGTGGCGAGATTGGCTCTGGGCGGAAGTTCCCTTCGGCATGCGTTTTCTGGACATCATTCGTCTCCTGTGACAAACTCGGCCAGGCGCGAATAGAGCCATGTGATAAGCAGCGTTATCGCAATGATCACGACGCCCAGAACTGCCGCCTTGTCCCATTCCTGGAACAGTGTTGCCGTATTTCTCATCCGCAATGCAATTGAAGGCGGATACGCAGGCCCTGCGACACTCGTTATCGCGAAATCGCCGAATGCCTTGATGAACATCAGGATCATCGAAATCAGGATTCCCGGCATCGTGAGCGGTATATAAATCCGCGTCAGTATTGAAAAATACCCCGCCCCAAGGTTTTTCGCCGCATCAATCGTGTCATCGCGGATGGAAGCGAAGGACCCCTGAAGGATAAGCAGTACGAAGGGAATGTTCTTCCAGACCTGTATGAGAACGACGCCCCAGCCGAACTTGTCGTTCAGCATTCGCAGCGGCTTCTTGATGATATGCAGCGCCATTAGAGTCTCGTTGACAATACCGTGATAGGAAATGAGATTGATGACCAGAAATGCCGCAACAAGTGCGGGAATGAATTGTGGTATCTTGATGATTGTGGAAAGCAATCGTTTGCCCGGCCCGCTTTTTCTCAGGAAAAGGGCCATGGGGAACGAGCATAGTAATGTCGCTATCGAGCTGAGCAATCCAATTTTCAGCGAAAAAAGGATTGAGTCCAACGATTCCTTGTCATGGAACACATCTGCCCAGAATTTCAAGGTGAATTGCGATTTCCCGGTGATGCTCTGGAGTCCGAAGCTCTGGGCAACGGTGATGTAAATCGAGGATCCAATGAATATCACAATAAATCCAATACCAGGTACAAGGAGCAGATAGTCGATTGCAGAAGCCTTCTTCCTTTCCATGCCCTACTCCAGGAATTGGATAGCGTTGGGCGCAATACTGAATTCCGCCGGATCGCCTGCGCTGAGCGTTGTCATGCTATCCGCATGCGCCCTTAGCCTGTTCCCTTCGACGTCGACAAACAGATCTGTGGCATCGCCCATGAAAATGGCATGCAGGATTGTCCCCCGAAGCAGGTTCTCGTCGCCTCCCCTGTACAATTTCATGCTCTCCGGCCGGAAACTGAATTTGACAGCATCGCCGACGTTGCCGGGCTTTTCGCCCATCAGCGCCCGGAGTTTTCCGAATGAGGCTTCCACCGTTGCTTTTGATCCTTGTCTTTCAATGATCCTGCCTTCGAATATATTGGCAAGCCCAATAAATCCGGCCACAAAACTCGTCTTGGGATGTAGGTATATCGATTGCGGGTCGCCCACTTGCTCGATTTGCCCCTGGTTCATGACAACAATCCTGTCTGAAATAGCCAGCGCCTCATCCTGGTCATGGGTCACATAGATCGATGTTATCCCCAACCTTTTCTGCATTTCCTTGATTTCGACACGGACTTGTACCCGCAACTTTGCATCCAGATTGGAAAGCGGCTCATCGAAAAGCAGAATATCCGGTTCAGTGACAATTGCCCGCGCCAGCGCGACCCGCTGCTGTTGGCCGCCGGACAATTGGCTGGGCTTTCTCTGTCCCATGCCGGCGAGGCTGAGCATTCCCAACACTTTATCAACCCGCTTCTTCTGTTCCGGTTTTGGAACTTTCCTCATCTTGAGACCAAACGCTATGTTGTCATAGACATTCATGTGAGGAAACAACGCATAGGACTGGAAGCACATTGAGCTATTCCGCTTGGCGGGCGGCACCTCATTCATGAGTCGGTCATTGAAATAGATTTCGCCTTCATCGGGCTGATAGAAACCGGCAATCGTACGCAAGGTCGTTGTCTTCCCGCAGCCCGAAGGGCCAAGCAGCGTCACGAATTCCCCTTCTTCCACTTCAAGGCTGATATGGTCCACGGCCATCACATTGTCGAAGCTTTTGGCAAGGTTTTTCAGGATCAATCTGGACATGGACACGCTCCCCTAAAAAATTCTGGACAGTGATTTCTCGCCAAAGGCCTCTTTCCACAACATGGCGACGGCCTCCAGTGCATCATCGGAATTTTCCGAGGGACTGAACTCGAAGCCCACATATCCTTCATAATGATTATCGTGCAAAGCCATCAGCACTTTTCTCCAATCGCCACGGCCTGTTCCCGGCTCATTCCTTCCGGGGTAATCCGCAATGTGAATATGTCCTATGCTTCCCGCGAAGCGTTGTGCGATATCGACGGGGTTTTCACCCATGAGGGCGAGATGATAGAAATCGCACAACACCTTGAGACGCCTGTCTCCCACCTCCGAGATTATTTCCAGCGTATCTTCGATGTGAGTCAGAAAATAACCCGGATGATCCAGAACCGTGTTGAGCGGTTCAATGACGATGGTCATGTCTTCGGGAATGATTTGCATGACCTTTCTGAGACCAGTCACCAGGTTTTCATGTTTGATTTTGTCCGGAATTTCCTGGCAGGGATGCACAACGCGTCCGCCCTCACCCAGTTCATTGGAAAGAATCATGAGCGTCTTTGTGCCAAGACGGCGCGCAACAGGAACTGTGCCCGCGATATCCTGGAGCAATACCTGATGAGTCGAAGCATCGATCAGATCTCCCACCCTCTGCCCGCTGAAATTGACATACCGGACTTGCCATGGCAACTGTCTCAATTGCTCGAGCGCATCGAGGTTCTTGTCCCCGCAGCCCCAGAATTCGATATTCCTGAAGCCATGCTGTGCGGTTTTCCTTATCTTTTCCTGTGGAGACATGCCCGGATAAAGCATCTCGATACAGATGGCTGGTTCCAAAATTGGTCTCCTTCTTCAGCTACTATTCTACCATCGAACGAACCCAGTTGATCGCTTCGCCATACAGATCACTGAACCGCGGCTGGATTTCCATCATAAAGACGCCCTTGTAGGCAGGCAGCAATATCGGTAACAACAAGTCATAGGGAATAATGCCCCAGCCTGGCGGCAGGTGGAGATCGCCGGCGCCAAGCGGCAGCGAGTCTATGGTCCGCGTATATTTCCCCCAAGGCTTTCCGAAATTGTCATGGACATGAATGTGAGCTATGCGGGGCAAGGCGGCGCACAACGCATCGCCAATTGCAAAATTCTCTTCATTTGCGCTTATGAAGGCATGTCCAAAATCGAAACATATCGCCAGCGAAGGAGACCCAACGGCTAGAACAATCTTCGCGAGTTCTCTGGGATCAATACGATACGTAACTTCAAGCGGCGATTGCCGAAAGATATTTTCAACAGCCACAATGACATGCCGCTTCTCAGCATGGGCGGCAATCTTGCCCAGCCGGTCCGTTTCCGCAGTCCAGTCCTCCACCCCGGCGAAAGGACCTGCGGGCTTATCCATGTGGCTGCCATGATACACGACAATTCCGGCCCCAATTTCCGACGCAAAATCAATGGTTGCAAGCAACGCCTTGCAATGTGCTTCCCGGTTTTCGCCGTCCGCAAGATTCAATCCATCCGGTGCATGTACTGAATAGGAAAAGGGGAATTTCTCAAGAATGCGTTGTGTGTTCGCGAGCCGCTTGCTGCAGAGTGCGGAGTTTATGATGCAATCAAGCCCATGGACAGGAATTTCCACATGGGAAAAGCCAGCCGATTGGAACCCTCTCAGAATCCGTTCCAAAATCGAAAGGTCCCCATTGATCAGGGATGAATCGGCATTGATCCCAATACGCAGCGCCATTACAACAGGCTAGCACTGAAAACGTTTCCAGTCAATTTTTTTATTATTTGTTTTCTATGAATTATTCAAGAATTATTCAAGAATTATTCAAGCGCCAGCTTAGTGGCTGGCGCGCAGTTCTGCTTCAGGCGCTCCGTATCCGGTTGGACGGCGGATGCCTGGCGCTCGGCCTAGTGGCTTTTCTTGTCCGGCAGGAGCAGTTGCGCCACGACGATGGAGGCAAGAATAAGCACGCCGGCAATCAGCGCGGTCATCCATACCGCCATGGAATATCCGGCATCAGTCTGAGCCCTTTTTATCACAATGCCCGCATAGGCCCAGACAATCACCAGCGGGGCAGCGATCTGACGTTTCCAGAGGGAAAAACCGAGGGCCACGGCCAAGCCGGCTATAATCACGATTACAGTCCAGACCCGCGGGTCAATGCCAAAGCCATTCCAATTAGCTCTGACCAGGACCGCGGTGACATTCGCGATGGTCGCGACCGAAATCCATCCCAGATACACGCGCAGAGGCACGGTGAGGAAAAAGCGCTTTGCCTTTTCGGCGCCAGGCGAAACACCAGGGGCAAGTGGCCTCGCGCGGTTCAGCACGCCGCCAGCGCCCAGTTTCTTTTGGTTTCCCTGTTCCAGCAGGATGAGCGTTGCCAAAATGACAAGCATAACCAGCAGGGAGAGCACCATTTTCCGCCAGTGCCAGGCAAAAAT
>JAJFUL010000323.1 GCA_021372425.1 Spirochaetaceae bacterium | reverse complement strand
TCAGCCTCCAGGCAGGAGCGGGACTCCGGGCCGCCCGTTATACCGGCACTGGACTCGTATCGGCATACCCTGCCTTCCTGGCCAGGCTGGCCCTGGAGTTTGTCCACGGCTCGGGGCCAGGATGGGGACTAGCCCTTCCATTTGAGTACGCAACGAAAGCAGGTGCATCGATCTTCGTTTTCGGGCTCTGTGGTGTCTGGAGGATCAGATGAAATCGATGCCGGGAAAGCGACTGCCCCTAAGTGCCTTGTCCCTCGTCATTCTCGCACTCTTCTTTGCGCTCGCTTCATCCTGTTCGAGAGGGCAGCTCAGCACGGCTCATTACTACCTATGCATTGGCATCGCGAATTACCCGGCGGGATCGCTTGATTATCCTGCCGCGGATGCCGAATCCATGTCCCAGCTATTGGCAGATGAGGGCTGGCAAGCGCCGCCGGGCGCGGGCTCAGAGGGGGGCGTCCTCCTGAACGAGAAAGCCACCAAGTCTGCAATTGCTCACGCTGTTCAGACCTTCTTCGCTGGCGCAGAGACCGATTCGACCGTGCTCGTCTATTTTTCGGGCCATGGCGCCTACGATGCAAGCACCGGCAGTTCCTGCCTCGTTCCTTACGACTTTAACGGGGACTCTTCCGACGGCATCACGCCGGAAGAGATGTACGACTGGTTCGAAGATATACCCACGAAGAACATTATCTTCATCTCCGATTCATGCTATTCCGGGAATTTTGTGTATTGCACCGACTCATCCGACACGATTCCTTCTTCCTATGTCGATTCAACCGGCAACACCATCTTCACATTGCCCTACTACGTCCTGTCCAATTTTGGCAGCCTCATGGCAAAAAACGCAGCGGCTGACGGGAAACCGGCACCGATCGCCATTTCAGCCGCCGGTGCAACTGAGGAAGCATACGATGGCGATCCCAGCCAGGGACATGGCGTCTTCACATACTACCTCCTCCAGGCAGCCGAATCCGGAGATTCGAATGGAGATGGATTTGTGTCCTGCACCGAGGCTTACACCTATATCGCCGGATGCATAGAGGATTATTGGAACGCGGAGAATGAGGGTGATGATACAATGTTCTATCCACACATTTCCGATGGGATGAGAGATCTGGTCCTTTTCATGTGAGGCTTGTGTTTTTTCAGGATTGAGTCAAAGAAGCTATTTAATGTCGAGCAATTCCGAGTCGCCATCAGCGAATTCAGGAAAGAAATACACGATTACCCCCGTCGATCGGACACGGATTTCCGCTACGCCTTTCTTGGTCAGCTCATCCAGACTTTTCTGAGCATCCTCGAGCGATATATCGCTTTCCAGTGTCACTTCGCTTGGAGTAACCTGGCCGCGATTCTTTCGGGCGAGCTTGAGGATGACTTTTTCGGGCGAATCAGCTCTGCGTAGCCGGTCGCCAGAAAGGGAATCGAAGAAACCGTCCACTCCGTGGCGCAAATCCAGCGCGGGGTCAGCCTCCGACAGCAGATTGGCCTCACGAACCTGCCGGGGCAAGGTCACGAGGTCGTAGATCGCACCAAAGCCGGCCAGCCCGCCTGTAAAAAGCCATATAAGGCCCGTGCCGGTCTTGCCGAGATAGAATCGATGCAAGCCCAAGGCGCCGCAGCCGGA
>JAJFUL010000318.1 GCA_021372425.1 Spirochaetaceae bacterium | reverse complement strand
GCAGGGAACGGCGTCCGGCCAATCCAATTCCTGGATCCGGAAGACCGTGGTGACGGGGGCGCTGGGCGCCGTATCGATCGTGCTTGTGCTGACCGGAGTGGGCTATATCCCCTGGCTGGCAGGCGCTTCGCTGACGGTCATGCATGTCCCGGCCATCGTCGGCGGAATCCTGGAAGGGCCGGTGGTCGGCGGTATCGTGGGTGGCATTTTTGGTCTGACCGCGCTCATTAAGGCGGCGACGGCTCCGCAGGGTCCCATCGATGTCTTTTTCACGAACCCTCTGATCTCGGTTGTGCCGCGCATTGCGATCGGCATCGTGGCATGGTTCTTCTACAAGCTGCTGAGCAAAAAGAGCGTCCATGCAGGCGCCCTGGCAGGCGGCGTGGCGGGATCGCTCACAAATTCGTTGCTTGTCCTTGGCGCGCTTGTACTGTTTGGCGCAATTCCTTTCGCGAGCGCGGTGTCGGTATTCGTCGCGAATGGCATCATCGAGTCGGTACTGGGCGCCATCCTGAGCTGGGGTGTCGTGGCGGCGTGGAAGGGCATTGCCAACAAGTCGGGGAAAGCCCGGCTCGCCGACGAGGAGAACAAGTCCTGATCAGGGTACGCACTGAAGGAGGGGAATATGCTTGTAGCGATTGATATCCGGAATCGTGCCGTCACTGTCGGCCTCAGGGCAGATGGCATCGACTCGGGCTGGCTTGCCGTCCGCAAGTTCGGCGGCATCTATGGCCGCACGGCTGACGAATACGCCATGCTGATACGCCAGATGCTGTTCGAGCTCGGCATTCCTTCGCCGGCGCCATCCTATCGCCTATGGATTTCGAGTGTTGTGCCTGCGCTGACGCCCCTTCTGGCGGCTGCCGCCAGCGAAGTTTTCGGAGCGGAGGTCCATCTTGTTGGGCCCGGTATAAGGACAGGTCTCAAGATACGCACGGACCTGCCGGGTGAACTCGGAAGCGACCTCGTTTGCGCGGCGGTCGCAGGCCGGAAGCTTGTGAAAGGCGCCTTCATCGTCGTGGATTTCGGCGTGGCGATCACCTTTTCTGCGGTCAACGGGGCAGGAGAGTTTCTGGGTGCGGCTTTTGCGCCGGGGCTCGAAGCGCAGGCCGAATCCCTCAGACAGCAGGCAGCCCAGCTCTCGGAAATCAGGCTCGATTTCCCGGGGCGGGCAATTGGCCGCTCCACCGCTGAGTCGATGCGCTCCGGCATCTTGTTCGGGGCTGTAGGCCAGGTGCGCCAGCTTATAGAGGCCATGTCGGCCGAAATCGCCCCCGGGGAGGAAGGGCCGGTTGCGGTCATTGGCTCAGGCGATGCACTGGGGAAGGATATTCTCCACCGGCTCGGGCATGATTGTTTTGTCCCCGGCCTTGTGCTGGAAGGGATCGCCATGATAGCCGGAAAAGCCTTGAGTCCGGCGGTGTCAGCGTGATACGATAGGCTGTGGCAAAGGCAAAAAAGACAGGCGCAGCGGCTGGCGTTCCAGTATACGATGAATCTAAAATAAAGACCCTTTCCTCGCTGGAACACATCAGGCTGCGCACTGGCATGTATATAGGCCGCCTTGGCGACGGCTCGAACCCTGACGACGGCATTTATGTCCTCGTCAAGGAAGTTATCGACAATTCTGTCGATGAATTCATCATGGGCGCCGGTAACCGGATTCTCGTCTCGATCGACGGGGACAAGGTCCGGATCAGGGACTATGGCCGGGGCATCCCGTTGGGTAAGGTGGTCGATTGCGTTTCGATCATCAATACAGGCGCAAAATACAACGACGACGTGTTCCAGTTTTCCGTTGGCCTCAACGGCGTAGGTACCAAGGCCGTCAATGCACTGTCCCGGTATTTCCGCGTGGTCTCATACAGGGATGGCTGTCTCTTCGAAGCCAAATTCGAGCGCGGCGTTCTCGTCTCGTCCCGTGAGGATTCCGCAGGCAGGGAGAAAAACGGCCTCCTCGTGGAATTCTCTCCCGACCCCGATATCTTCAGTGATTTTTCGTTCAACATGGAATTCCTCGAAAAGCGGATGTGGAATTATGCCTGCCTCAATTCGGGCCTGACCCTCGTGCTGAACGGCAAGGAATTCAAGGCTGAACGCGGCCTTTTGGATCTTCTTTCCTCCGAAGTGAACGGGAGTGCGTTGTACGACATAGGTTGGTATACGGGAGACCACATAGAGTTTGCATTCACGCATACGAACAATTACGGCGAAGAGAATTTCTCTTTTGTGAACGGCCAGTATACTTCGGATGGCGGTACGCACCTCACGGCATTCAGGGAAGGTTTTCTGAAGGCAATCAATGAGTTCTACCAGGCGAGCTGGAAAGGCGAAGATGTGCGCGAAGGTGTCGCTGCTGCCGTCGCCGTCAAGCTCAAGATTCCCATGTTCGAGAGCCAGACCAAGAACAAGCTGGGCAATGCTGAAATCAGGCCCTGGATTCTGCAGGAAGTGAAGCGCGGCGTTGATGAGTTTCTGAGGCGCAATCCTCAGGCCGCCAAAAAGCTGCAGGAGAAGATCCTGTCGAGCGAGAAGTTGCGGACCGAACTCAATGTGGTCAGGAAGGAAGCCAAGGAAGCGGCGAAAAAGATCGAGCTGAAAATCCCGAACCTCAAGGATTGCAAGAATCATCTTGGCGACCTGGACAAGGGCGACGAAACGACCATCTTCATCACAGAGGGACTGTCGGCAGCAGGTTCAATGGTGAGTTCGCGCAACGTGTATACGCAGGCGGTTTTTTCCTTGCGCGGCAAGCCGGAGAACATGTTCGGCAAGCGCCAGACCGCCATCTACAAGAATGAGGAACTCTACAATCTCATGATGGCGCTTGGCATCGAGAATTCTGCGCAGGATCTGCGTTATGCGAAAATAGTCATTGCGACGGACGCCGACTATGATGGTTACCATATCCGGAACCTGCTGCTCACGTTCTTTCTGACCTACTTTGAGGAACTAGTCACGCAGGGCCGCGTCTATATCCTGGAAACGCCCATTTTCCGGGTACGGACGAAGCAGGTGACAAGATACTGTTATTCCACGCGCGAGCGCGACGAAGCTGTCTCGGCGCTGGGACAATCCAGCGAAGTCACCAGATTCAAGGGCCTTGGCGAAATCAGCCCGAATGAATTTGGCCAGTTCATCGGCAAAGAAATGCGGCTCATCAAGGTCGATATCCAAACCCTGGCCGCAGTGCCAAATCTTCTCGAATTCTATATGGGCAAGAACACGCCTGACCGGCGCGAATTCATCATGCAGAATCTGATTGCGGACTTATAGGAACGCCGATGGCCTACGTCAAGAAGCTTTTTTACGATAATTTTCTCTACTATGCATCGTATGTCATAAAAGACAGGGCCATTCCGGACCTGGATGATGGCCTCAAGCCTGTGCAGCGGCGCATCCTGCACTCGCTCTTCGAGATGGACGATGGCAAATTCCACAAGGTAGCCAACGTCATCGGGCACTGCATGCAGTACCATCCGCATGGGGATCAGTCCATCGGTTCCGCGCTCGTCGTGCTCGCAAACAAAGGCCTTTTCATCGACAGGCAGGGAAATTTCGGCAATATCTTCACTGGCGACGAAGCTTCCGCGCCTCGCTATATAGAGTGCCGCGCATCGAGTCTGGCGAAGGAAGTCTTCTACAATCCCAAGACGACGGTCTATGTTGATTCCTATGATGGGCGAAACAATGAGCCGGTGAAGTTCCCCGCAAAACTGCCCGTCGTGCTATTGATGGGCGCTGAAGGCATTGCGGTCGGCATGAGTACGAAAATCCTGCCACACAACCCCGTCGAGGTCGTCCGCGCGGAAATCGCCTGTCTGCAGGGCAAAAAATTCGTGATCCAGCCCGATTTTCCGACGGGCGGCATTGTTGATCTCTCCGAATACAATGATGGCAATGGAAAGGTAAAAGTCCGGGCCAAGCTCGATACATCGGATCCGAAGAGA
>JAJFUL010000316.1 GCA_021372425.1 Spirochaetaceae bacterium | reverse complement strand
CGGGAAAGCCGAACAGAAGGCTCGCAGGGTCATCCGCCAGGCTCTGTCCCAGAATCCCGGCGCTGTCGTGCTCATCACGGGCTGCTATGCGCAGATGGATCAGCAGGAACTCTCCTCGCTCGATCCCCGGGCTGTCATCATACCGGGCGAGCGGAAATCGACCTTACTCGAGCTTCCCGGGTGGCTCCAGGAGAATTGGCAGGGCCATGGTGACTTGCTGGATGCCATCCTCGAATGGCGCAACACAGCCATGGCCATTCCGGCACTCCGGAGTGATCCCTTTGCCTACAACCCGGTGAATTTCATTCGTCACTCGAGGCCTTCGATCAAGATCGAAGATGGATGCAACAATCGATGCAGCTACTGCAGGGTTTGCCTGGCCCGCGGCCCTGCGCTTTCACTTCCTGCTACTGATCTGCTCTCGCGCGTGAAGATGCTCGAGGCAGCCGGCAAGGCCGAAGTCGTGCTGACGGGTGTCAACCTGTCGCAGTATCGTGATGGCGAACTCGATTTTTCGGGCCTCCTGGATTTCTTGCTCAAAAATACTGATGTCATCCAGTTCAGGATCTCAAGCTATGAACCAGACCGCGTCGACGATTCGTTCCTGAAGGTCTTTTCGAACCAGCGCGTGCAGCCGCATGTGCATCTTTCAATTCAGTCAGGCTCTGATGAGGTTCTTAGACGGATGGCGCGCCCCTATACAGCGCAAAAACTGCGGTCGGCCGCAGCCGCGCTAAGGTCGGTTCGGGACGATCCATTCATGGCAGCTGATATCATCACCGGTTTTCCCGGGGAGACCGAGGCTGAATTTGCCAAAACGCTTGCCCTGTGTACCGAGCTCGACTTGGCTTGGATTCACGCATTCCCCTTCTCGCCACGGCCTGGTACGAGCGCTTACTCGATGCGCCCGCAGATCCCGCAGCGCCTTGCCGGTGAAAGGGTGGACAAGCTCATGGCGATCGCGGAAGAAGGCAAACGGCGTTATGCCAGCCGCTGGTTTGGCAAGACCTGTGACCTGATACTCGAACATGGCAGCGATGAGGATGGGTTCGATCTGTTGCCCACCGATGAGCGGTACCCTTGTGACGCTCCAGTGCGCTTCGGTACTACGGCAAATTACCTCAAGGCTGAGATCCATGGAGTGCCTGCCACATATGGCGATGGCACCATGATCCGGGTGAGAATCAGGATGCCGGGTACCGATTCCCGCCACGATGTCATCGCCGACTTCGTGGCCGAAGACTACTGACCCGGCAACTTAATAGTGGTGTTTTTCGCGACAATAGCCCGTAGTAGTAGGCTATTATCGCGAAAAGTGTGCGCTGTCTTGTTGCCAGGTCAGTAACCCTGTACCCAGGCTGCTGCCGTGAGACCCGTTGACATTGAAGCGCGTTTATATATAGTGTTAGCTTCCGCAAAGCGAATTCTTTACAGCCAGGCAATGCGCCGCGGCGATGCCTCGGCATCTCGGCGCGACGATACAGCGGGCCGCTAGCTCAGTAGGTAGAGCAACGCCCTTTTAAGGCGTGGGTCACGTGTTCGAATCACGTGCGGCTCATAAATCAGTTTCCTGGTCCAGATTGCATTATCGGGACAAAAGGCCATCCAGTCAGGGTGGCCTTTTTCAGTTATCCGCCAAGCCTGATTATAATTGCAGCGCAGAGCCAGCCCATCGACACGGTTTCGGGCACCACTTACTGGGCCCAGATCATCCTTCGCGCTTTTCAAGACACACTCGAAATGGCTCTGTGAGCAGCTGCCGCATTATGCATTCCTGGTTGACAGCGCCGCCTGGAGCGCTATCATCAGATATATGGCTCAACACGAAGTGATATCGCCAGTCGAACTGCTCGATGGCGAGGGACATTTGGTCGAGGAAGGGTGGGCGCGGCAGCAACTGTGGCATTATGACCGTTCGCGCATAAGGGCGCCCTGGTACCGGATCAAGGAGTGGGATTACTACTGCGTGCTCTCGCAGGAGCGCGAATGTGGCATCGCTTTCACGGTGTCCGATCTCGGCTATGCAGGGCTTGCCAGCATGGTCTGGCTCGATTTCGCAAAGCGAGAATTCATCCCGATGGACAGTATAAAGTTGCTGACGCGCGGCAAGCTCGGTTTCCCGCCTTCTTCGGGCAGCGGCGGCCTCGAGTACGGGGACGCCAAGATGAGTATTTCCTATAGCCTGAGCGACGGTGAACGGCGCATTATCGCGAGTTGTCCTTCGTTCGGCGAGGGGAAAGGCCTGCGCTGCGATCTTGTGTTGCAGCAGGACCTTGCAGCCGACACCATGGCAATTGCCACTTCCTGGAAGGAAAACCGGCGGGCCTTCTATTACAATCAGAAAGTGAATTGCATGCCCGCGGGCGGTACCGTGACAATAGGCGATGAGCGACACATCTTCGAGCCTGGCGATTCTTTCGGTGTGCTCGATTGGGGCCGTGGCTATTGGCCCTACCGCAACCGCTGGTATTGGGGCTCGGCCTCTGGCCTGCATGAAGGTGTCCCCTTCGGGTGGAATATCGGCTATGGTTTCTCGGATCGGAGCCCCGCATCTGAAAACACGGTGTTTTATGGAGGCAAGGCGCACAAACTCGAGGAGATCACCTTCCATATCGATCCGGGCGACTACCTTGCGCCGTGGAAATTCACGAGCAGCGATGGCAGGTTCGAAATGGATTTCGAGCCGATCCTGGATCGCCACAGCGAGATGAACCTCGCAGTGATCTCGTCGGTACAGAATCAGGTTTTTGGATATTATTCCGGCCAGGTCAAGCTTGACGATGGCCGGCCGATCAAGGTCGAAAGCATGCTCGGCTTTGCCGAAGATGTGCGAAACAGGTGGTAACAAGTATGGAATATAAAGAATACGCGTTGGGCGACGCATACGAATTGCAAAATGCAGGCGGCATCGTGCTTATATGTACGCGCGCGAATGATGGGCGCTTCGACCTTGCGCCGGTGGCATGGTGCTGCCCTATGGATTATGATGGAGCCTCGAAATTCCTCTGTGTGCTCGATACAGGACACAAGACCTACAGCGATATCATCGAGACGAGGGAATTTGCCATTGCGTTGCCGACCGCGCAGCAACTCGATCTGATTAAGAAATGCGGATCGAAGTCCGGTTTTATGACCGACAAGTATGGCGAATTCGGGATAGAGTCGTTTCCAGGCCGGAAAATCAGCATTAAATTGCCTGTAGAAGTGGCTGGATGGATCGAGTGCAAAATGATTTCGGTGAATCCAGTCGGGACATCGGGCGTAATCACCGGAGAGACGCTTGGCGCATGGGCTGCCCCGGATTTCTGGAAAATGCGGGTGCACTTCGTGACGGGCAACACTTACTTTTCTCCTGGCGAAAAGCTTTGACATGAGTCGAAGCCGATCCCTGGGTTACGATAGGTGATGATCCGGTCACTTGACCTGTTGTGGGTGATGCCAGTATATTGCAATCTGCAAAGTGGAGTAGCTTATCCGCACACAGTGCGGAAGAAAGATCGTCAGGACGACTTGCTTGCGCGAGATCCGGTCTTTCGCTCATCAGTCTGAGAAAGCAAGACCTTCGTTTTGATTCGTTGAGAATCAGGACGAAGGTCTTTTTATTTTAATACCAATGGCTGGCTGGAGGATTCATGAAAACCTGGTACACGGAAAGCATTGGATCGACGGTGGAAGAACTTGGAGCCAATACCGAGTCTGGCCTGACATCCACGGAAGCACAGAAACGCCTTGAAGAGTACGGGCCCAACATACTGAAAGGCAAGAAGCCCAAGAGCATGTTCAGGCTTTTCCTCGAACAGTTCAACAACTATCTGATTTATATTCTCATGGCCGCCGCTGTCATATCGGTACTCCTCGGGGAAGTATCCGATGCAATCATCATCCTCGTCGTTGTGTTGATCAACGCCATTGTCGGAGTGGTCCAGGAATCGAAAGCCGAAAAAGCCATCGAGGCGCTCAAGAAACTTTCATCCCCGCATGCCATCGTCGTGCGCGACGGCAGGCAGGAGGAAATCCAGGCAGAGGAAGTCGTCCCTGGCGACCTCATCATCGTTGATGCCGGCAGGACAATACCCTGCGATCTGCGCTGGATCGAAACCGTCAATCTCAAGGTCGAGGAAGCTTCGCTGACAGGCGAATCGGTGCCTGTCGAAAAGGATGCGTCGTACATCGCGGATGAAGAAGCCCCGCTTGGCGACAGGCTCAATATGGGCTACCTCTCCACTATTGCTACTTATGGCAGGGGCCGCGGAATCGCGGTGAAAACGGGCATGGAAACCGAACTGGGCAATATCGCGGAAATGCTCGAGGCTGAGCCGCAGGAACAGACGCCGCTCCAGATCAAGCTCGACGAGTTCGGAAAGAAGCTGGGGACGGGCATCCTCATACTATGTGGCGTAATGTTTCTCCTTGGATTGGGCGAAGAACTCATCAAGTATGGAGTAATTGCGAAGGAAAGCATTTTCGAGCTCTTCTTGACCTCGGTATCGCTTGCTGTTGCTGCGATACCCGAAGGCTTGCCCGCCATCGTCACTATTGTGCTGGCCATTGGCGTTCAGATAATGAGCAAGGAAAATGCGATCGTGCGACGGCTGCCGGCCGTCGAAACACTCGGTTCAGTGACCATGATCTGCTCGGACAAGACGGGCACGCTCACGCGCAACAAGATGTCGGTGACGGCATTCGCCTCAGACGGCATCGATGGCGATGTTTCCCTGCTCGATATGGAAAGAAAGTCGCACCGTCTTCTTCTCGAGGCGATGAGCTACTGCAACGACGCGACCATCGGCGCGCATGTAACAGGTGATCCCACCGAAATCGCGCTCCTTGAAATTGCCAGCCAGCACGGCATCAAAAGACCGGAACTTCTTGCCAACGCTCCGCGGGTTGGCGAGGTGCCCTTCGACTCAGACCGCAAAATGATGAGCACCATCCATGAACAGCAGGGTGAGCGCTTCATAATGACCAAGGGGGCTGTCGATCAGCT
>JAJFUL010000311.1 GCA_021372425.1 Spirochaetaceae bacterium | reverse complement strand
TACGCGAAGGTCCATGCCTCGGACATGGTCGCCGTGCCCGACATGGACAGCGCCTTCATCGAGGAGAAGGAAGACTTCAGGACCCTGCATGCGTTCTGCGATGTCCACACCACGGATGGTGAGCCTTTTGCGCAGTATCCGCGTACCGTCATTGCCAACGCCCTGCGGCATCTGCGCGAAAGCGGCGTTGCCGAGGATGCGAAGGTTCTTGTAGAACTCGAATTCTATGTATTCGACGATGTGCGCTACTCTACCACAGTCGATCACTCATACTATTTTGTAGAAAATTCCGAAGGCATCGGTGAAGAGTCCGGGGACAAGCCACGCACCGGCTTGTCGCGCGGCTACCACGCAATATCGCCCAACGACAAGTACCAGCTCCTGCGGAACAGGTCGGTACAGACGATGATCGACGCGGGCATCCCCGTCAAATACCACCATCACGAAGTCGGCTCATCCCAGCTCGAGATCGAACTCGATTTCGTTTCCATGGTGCGGGGTGGCGACACCGTGACCCTGGCCCAGTGGATTCTTCAGAATGAAGCTTCGGAACTCGGCCTGCATGTCACCTTCATGCCGAAACCTATGTACAAGATCGCGGGGAGCGGCATGCACGTCCATCAGTTCCTCGTAAAGGACGGGAAATCGATATTCCCGGGCGAAGAGCTTTACGGGCTTTCGCAGCAAGGCCTTTCCTACACGGCGGGCATCCTGTCGCACGCGCTGTCCGGCTCGCTCCTCGCCTTCTCGAACCCTTCGACCAATTCGTATCGCCGCCTCGTGCCAGGCTACGAAGCTCCCGTGAGCGCAACCTTCGCCCAAGGGTCAAGGGCCGCCGCGGTCCGGATCCCCGGCTATCTCGGCAAGGGCGAGTCGCGGATCGAATTCAGGACCGGCGATGCCACCGCCAATATCTACTACTTCCTGGCGGCCATGGTCCTGGCGGGCCTCGACGGCATCCAGCGCAAGCTCGATCCCATCAGGATGGGCTACGCGACCGAAAAGGTGACCGCGAAAAACACCTTCCCCACGGGACTCTACCACGTGCTTGCCGGGCTGCAGAAAGATAATGCCTACCTCGAGGGGGTTTTCCCGGCCGAACTGATCGGCCAGTGGGTCGAGCGGAAGGGCAAGGAAGCCGAGTACGTGTACAACGCCCCGGTTCCCCAGGAATACGAACTATATTTCTAAAGGAGCCAAGTGATGCAACTGGTGCTGTCGGGCGACGAGGCTGTCGCAAGGGGCGCGCTGGATGCCGGTATTTCCGGCGCTTTTGCTTATCCGGGTACGCCTTCGACCGAGATAATGGAATATGTGCAGGACAACCTGGCCGCCTATGTGGCGGGATTGCCCGAGGCAGAGCGCGGCAAGATTGTCGCGCAGTGGTGCAGCAACGAAAAGACGGCGTATGAATCGGCGCTGGGCGCCTCGTTCGCGGGCGCGCGCGCGATCGTTTCGATGAAGCACGTCGGCCTCAACGTGGCCATGGACCCCTTCACTAATTCTGCGCTGGTAAGGATCAATGGCGGCCTGGTGATTGTGGTTGCCGACGATCCGTCCATGCATTCGAGCCAGGACGAGCAGGATTCGCGGGTGCTCGCGGATTTCGCGCGCGTGCCCTGCTTTGAGCCCTCGGATCAGCAGGAAGCCTACACGATGATACGGCAGGCATTCGGCTATTCAGAGCAGAACGAGGTGCCGGTGCTCATGCGGCTCACGACGCGGCTGTCGCATGCGCGCGCCATGGTGCAAACCGGATCCCCGCGGCTGCCCGCTCCCAAGCCGAAGAGCAACGACCCGAAGTCCTGGATTCTGATGCCGGCCATGGCGCGCGGGCGCTGGAAGCTGCTGCTGGAAAAGAACGCCGCATTCCGCCGCGATGCAGAGGCTGAGAACACGCTGCAGCTTCGCAGCACGAAGCTCGGGGTCATCGCCTGCGGCCTTGGCCTGGCTTATTACCTCGAAAACGAGACAGATTGGGTGGCAGCGAATGGGGGCGCGAGCGCGCAGCATTCCAGCAAAGGCTCGCAACGCGACGGCGCTACCCCGGGCGAGGCCCCTTCCCTGCTCCGCATCACGCGCTACCCGATTGGGCATGACAAGATCAGGCAGCTGGCTGCACACGTCGAAAAGCTCCTCGTCATAGAGGAGGGCTATCCTTTTGTCGAGCGCGAAATACGCGGCGTCTTCGGCGCGCCGGTCCCTGTCATGGGCAAGCTTTCAGGCGAAATCCCGCTCGAGGGCGAACTCACGCCCGAAAGCGTGCGGTTGGCACTGGGCCTTCCCGCACACGAAGAGCTGCCTCCCGCCGGTATCAAGGTGCCGGGGCGGCCGCCGCAGTTTTGCCAAGGCTGCCCGCACGCCGATTCGATTTCGGCACTGCAGGAAGCCCTCGCGGGCGAGGCTGACTTTTATGTCGCTTCGGACATCGGTTGCTACACGCTGTCGGCACTGCCACCTTACAGAGCCGTCGAATCCTGCGTCGACATGGGCGCGTCGATCGGCATGGCGCGAGGCGCTTCCTGTGTCGGACAGAAAAAGGCCGTCGCCGTCATCGGTGACTCGACCTTCTATCATTCCGGCATGACCAACCTGCTGGATGCCGTTTCGCACAAAACGACGCTCACCCTGCTCATTCTGGACAACAGCACGACTGGCATGACAGGCGCGCAGCCGACCATCTCTCCGACATCCCAGCTTCCCGCCCTCCTTCAAGGGCTCGGTGTCGAGCGGGACCATATCCACGAGCTCATATCCCTCAGGAAATACCAGGACGAAAACGCCGCAGTCATCCGCAGCGAACTGGCCTACGAAGGCGTGTCGGTCATCATTCTGAAGCGCGAATGCCTTGAATATCTCAAGAAAGCGAGGAAGGCATGAACTACAACATCATTCTTGCGGGCGTCGGCGGGCAAGGAAGTCTTTCCGTGTCGGTCGTGATAGCAAATGCCGCAATGAAGGCTGGCCTCCAGGTCAAACAGTCCGAGGTACATGGCATGTCGCAGCGCGGCGGGGAGGTCCTCGCCAATCTCCGCCTATCGGATAGCCAGATTCAGAGCCCGACAGTGCCTAGGGGAATGGCTGACCTCGTCCTGGCGTTCGAACCGCTAGAGGCGCTCAGGTACATCCCCTGGCTCAACAAGGAGCGAGGTGTCGTCGTTTCAGCCTCCCAGCCTATCAGGAACATAGTGGACTATCCAGAAATCGATTCGGTGCTTGCAGAGATCCGACATCTGCCGCGCTTCAGGATCATCGACGCCGACGGGATCGCAAAGGCGGCAGGCAACCCCCGGGCCGCGAATATCGTGCTTGTCGGCGCGGCAGCGGACTTGCTTCCGATCCCAATTTCCGCGCTCGAAAGCGCAATCGACGAAATCTTCGCCAGGAAAGGCGAAGCAGTCATTCAGGCGAACAGAAAGGCATTCAACGATGGCAAAACTCAATTCGGAAAATAGAAAGCCTGCGAAAGTAAAAATCTCGAGCACAAGCCGAAGCGGAAGCCTCAGCCCAGCCCAACGGGCCATGGCGGAAAAAATCAGGACGATTGTTGCACCGGCAAAAGCTGAAGGTCGCCCGGCGCTTACCGAGGTCGAAGGCCTCGCGATCCTCAATATTATCGGCATTGAATCGCCGCGCCGTCTCTTCGTGCGTTCGTCGGACGAACTCAGGGCCATGGGCGGCGGCGTCCCGCTATTGCCCGGCGATCAGGCTGTCGTCAAGGTCATCAGCCCCGAAATTCTCCACAAGACCGAGATGCGCGGCGTGGAAATCGTGGGCAACTCGAAGGCCGAAATCCTAGCGAGCATCCAGGCGATGGAAAATCGCTTCGCAAAATGCAGGGTCGAAGGCTACACGGTCAACGAATTCCTGCACTATGAGCCCAAGTTGGGACATGAAATGCTATTCGGCTATCGCTACACGGGCGACTTCGGGCCAGTCGTGAGTTTCGGCCCTGGTGGCATTTTTACTGAATACATGGCGGGCAAATTCAAGCCCGGAACAGCGAATATTGCTTTCTCCCCGCGAACGGCCACGCGCAAGGTCGTCGAGGAGGCGCTTGCGAGCAACGTGGTCTACGGCCTCGTCTGTGCCGGCCTTCGAAACACGAAACCAGTCATCCCTGCATCCTTCCTCGCCGACACCATCATGAAGTTCATCGAGGCTGCCGGCGCGCTCGCCGCGGCCGGCATCGCCGAGTTCGAGGTGAACCCAATGGTCATCCGCGCCGGCCGCGGCTCGCAGGCCGACGCAGCCCCTTCGCTTGTCGCACTCGACTGCCTCGCTACGCTGAAAGATTTCTCGCCGCTCGGCCTGACGCCAGATCCCGATGGTCTTCCGCACAACGCTGCACAGGTCGGCCGCCCAACGTCGAATATCGGCCGCATCCTCATTCCGCAGAGCGCCGCCGTCATCGGCGTTTCAGACAAACACGTCAACAATGGCCGCATCATCCTGCGCAACCTCATCAACAATGGCTTCAACATGAAGCGTATCTACGTGATCAAGGACGGCATGACCGAAATCGACGGTTGCCGCTGCGTTCCCGATATCGCGAGCCTGCCCGAGAAGGTCGATCTCTTCGTACTTGTCATTCCCGCCGCGGGCACGCCCGAAACCCTTTCTGAAATAGCAGAGCACGACAAGGCCTGGTCCGTCATCGTCATCCCCGGCGGCCTCGAGGAAAAATCAGGTTCCGGCAAAATCGTCGCAGCGATGGACAGGGTGCTGACCCAGGCGCGCGAGCGCGGCCAGGGCCCACTCATCAACGGCGGCAACTGCATGGGAATCCGTTCGGTCCCCGGCAAGTACAACACGCTGTTCATCCCTGAATACAAGCTGCCCATGCCCACAGGCGCCATTGCCCCCATCGCGGTCATCTCACAGTCCGGCGCCTATTCGATCTGCAGGATTTCAAAACATCCCAATATCAACGCGCGCTATGTCATCACGCTGGGCAACCAGATGGATCTGACGATTGGCGATTATCTTGATTATCTGAAGGATGATGCGGAAACGCATGTCTTCGCGGTTTATGTCGAAGGCTTCAAGGCGCTCGACGGGCTTAAGACGCTGGAAGCGACCAAGGCGATTTCGGATTCCGGCCGTACCGTCATCTTCTATCGGGGTGGGCGCACCAGTGCCGGCGCCGGCGCCGCGGCGAGCCACACGGCGAGCATCGCTGGCGACTACCCCGTCACGCGCGAACTTTTCACGCAGGCGGGCGCTGTAGTCTGCGACACGCTGCAGGATTTTGACGATGCAGTCACGCTCTTCACCTTCCTCGACGGAAAGAAGGTCCGCGGCAACCGCCTCGGCGCCGTATCCAACGCAGGCTTCGAATGTGTTGCGATGGCGGACAACTTGGGCGGCATGAAGCTTGCCAGCCTGAGCGAGAGTACCAAGGCCGAACTGCGCGACATTCTGGTCAAGGCGCGCGTTTCAGAGATCGTCGATGTCCATAATCCGCTCGACATCACGCCGATGGGCACCGACGATGCCTATGTGAATTCTTTCAAGGCTGTCATGGCCGACGAAGGCACCGACCTGGGCATTGTCGGCATAGTTCCCTTTACCGTGATGATGAACAGCCTGGCCGCCGATCCTGGTGTACACAACGAAGACGTGACTCGGGCCGATTCCGTGGCCGTACGCTACGGAGAGTTCTTCCGGCAGTCCGAAAAGCCCTTCGTCGCTGTGCTGGACACAGGCCCACTCTATGATCCGCTGGGCCTCGAGCTCGAGAAGCGCGGTGTGCCCGTGTTCCGGACCGCAGACCGCGCCCTGAAAATGCTGGAGATCTGGCGCAATTCGCCTTCCGCTCATTACTGACCCCGCGACAAGACAGCACACACATTTCGCGAGAATAAGCCCGTCGTAACGGGCTTATTCTCGCGAAAAAACCACTATTAAGTTGCCTAAGTCAGCAAAGCGCGATTAAGGCGCGATGCAAGGTGACATGAAAAAGGGCGGCCCCCGCTTGTTGAGCCGGCCACCCTTTGTTAGGAAGAGCCCCTTGCGGAGCTCTTCCTTCATTCCTTCACTTCTGTGTCCCGGGATGGCTCCCGGGCACCACTGCATGATTACTTCTTGTAGACCATATTCTCATCGGTGACTTCGCCAAGGTACTGCACGTATTTCACGAACACTTCGGCATCAGAGGGGAAGTCGTTCTGCGCATGTCCGACCAACATCGAATAGCCATCTCCACCGTTGAACTCGAAGTTCAGGGTGGCGAACGTGTATTCTTTGTCAGGATCAACGGGGACGCCGCCGATCAGTATGTTGGAAACGCGGTCGCCTGCCGGCTTGGTGGCATCGAGGGTATAGGTCCAGCCAGCCAGGTGCGGGAACCTGCCATCGGCTGCCGGCAGCTTGCCGACGCCGTTTTCCAGAATCGCATCCAGCTCGGAGCCCTTGAACTTACCAGTCTGGATATAGTTGCCAAAGGGCTGGACGGTGTAGATCTGCTTGAACGTGATGTCTCCGGCGGGGATCGAATCGCGGATTCCGCCACCGTTCATGAGGGAAATATCGGCGCCGGTGACATAAATCATGGCGTTAGCAAGCAGCGTGCCGAGGTTGCTCTGCTGGGTGCGCACGATCTCGCGCTTACCCTCGAGAGCCACGGCGGTCTTGCCGGCCACTTTGAGCAGAATGGCATCCTGCGCCTTGGACAGATCCTTGATCATCCCACTGACTTTCTCGTCAACCTTGAGTTCGGGCGAATTGGCGACCGTGATCGTCCTCGCGCTCTTGGACTTGATCTTCTTGTCTGGTCCGAGCACGATGTCCACAACGCCGAGGCCTGAGCCATAGGCGCCCGTGCTGGTGATGAGCGTATTGGTATCATTCTGCTTCTGGATATCCTCGTACGTCGAATGGCTGTGCCCATCGATCATCACATCGATCTGGGGGACCGCCTCGGCTATCTGGATGGAAGTCGGATCGGAGGATTTGTCGATGCCGATATGGGAGATGCAGACCAGAACGTCGTACTGGCCGATGAGGTCATATATCACTGATTTGGCCTCGACGATCGGATCAGAGAAATAAACGCCCTGGATGTTTTTCGGATCGGTCTTATAGGCGGTTTCCGGTGTGGCCAGTCCAAAGAAGGCCACGCGCACGCCACCAATTTCCCTGATCTCGTAGGGGGTGAAGACCCGTTTCCCGTCCTTGTAGACGTTGGCAGCCAGAATCTTGAAGTTGGCCATTTTCTGGAGTTCCATCAGGCGGTCGAAACCATAGTTGTAATCATGGTTGCCGGTCGTCATGAAACTGTAGCCAACCTGGTTCATGAGGCTGACGACGCTCGCTCCCTGGTCTATATTGGCAATCGGAAGACCATGGAATGTATCGCCTGCATCGACGAGTACCGTGTTTGGATTCTCGGCCAGCGCCGCATTGAAAGCAGATACAACCCTTGCATACCCGACTTCGGTCTTGCTTTCCACAATCCTCGCATGGACGTCATTCGTATGCAGAATTGTGATCTTGACGTCTCCCGATGTATCCTGGGCACATAGCGTTCCTGGCACAAAAGCCAGCAATGCAGCCAGCACCAGCGCAATAACACCCATTTTCTTCATTGGCAACCTCCTTGCAAATCTACCGTTTACGGAATAGTGCCATTATAGACTCGAATCCAGATGGGGACAAGCAAAATCGCTGCCGGCAGGCCCGTGAGTTTGCCCGACAGCATCCAATAGCTGCGCAAATGGTCGATGTTTTTATGGAAGACTATAAATATTTACTCGAATGAAATTTATTATTCAAACGCCAATCAGCCTATATTGGGATTTTTGCTCTTTACTTTTCGGGAAATGTATCCCTAAAATTAAAGCCGAAGCACACCATAAAAAGGAGGTATGCATGAAGAAACTTCTAGTTACCATGTTCCTTGTCATGCTCGCCATTACCAGTTTAACGGCACAGGCAAAGAACGGTCCCATAGCAGACAAAGTAATCTACGATGTTCGAATGGATCAGACGATCGCCATCAAGGATACCGCAGAAGGCAAGACAGACGTTTTCTTCACCGGGCTCAACACCAAAACCTACAATGGCATCCAGCAATCCGACATGGATAAGCTGACTACCTATTCGGTACCATCTGGATCATGGTCCCTGCTACTGAACCCGATTCCCAACAAGGCACCCTATACCTTCCAGACAAAGGCGGGGAAGACAGTATTCAATCCCCTCGCCATCAGGGAAGTGCGTTATGCCCTGAACTGGCTCATTGACCGCAAGAAAATCGTCGATGAGATCCTGCTCGGCGCCGGTGAGCCAGCTCTCACCGCCCAGACCCCGGGACAGCCTGGAACCTACAAGTTCAACCTGGTCCCCGCAAAACTGGGCATGTCGGCGCGCGGCAATGAGAAGAAGGCTATCGCAGACATCGATGCAGCGTTGAAAGCGGCAGCGGAACTGCCCGAGAACAAGGGCAAGCTGGCCAAGTCGGGCCAGTTCTGGACCTACGAAGGCGAACCGATCACCGTCAAGTTCATCATCCGTGTCGATGATCCGACGGGACGTCTGCTCGAAGGCCGCTATATCGCCGACCAGATTGAGAAAGCCGGCATCAAAGTCGAGCGGCTCGAGTACGACAGGTCCAAGGCCAGCAATCTCGCCTACAACGGCGATCCCGCCGACTGGGAATGGTCTATGTACACCGAAGGCTGGGGAGCCGGTGCGACCCGCGCATGGTGGGATGTCACCATCAGCCAGATGTACGCGCCGTATTACGGCTATATGCCGGGTGGCCAGATGGAAGGCTTCTGGAATTACGAGAACAAGGATATCGATGCCATCGCCCAGAAGAATTACAATGGCTGGTTCCTGACCGCCGACGAGTACTGGAATGACAACATAAAGGTCCAGGAAATGGCGCTCAAGGAAGCGGTACGCATCTATGTCGCGAGCCAGACCCAGTTCTACGTCGCCAACAAGGCGCGTTTCAACAACAAAATGCTGTACGGCCTCGGCGACGGGCTCAACAACTGGTCCATCCGCTCCGCCGACGTGAAGCCGGATGCCTCGGGCCAGAAAATCCTTCGTGTCACCCAGTATTCGGCACGCGGCGGCCTCTTCATGAGTTCCTGGGACCCTGTGGGTGTCGATGGATTCTCCGATGTCTACGCCTCGGCCATCGTTGAGGCTTGCTCGGATCCTTCCACCTTCGAATCCCCGAATTCCGCCAAGGACACCCCTCTGCGCGTTACCTACAGCCTCAAGAACGTCGAGACCAAGGTGAAGGCTGGCGAGGGCGGGAAGCCCGAGGGCCTCATCACGGTCGATCCGGCAGCCATCATCTTCAACTCAAAGACGAAGAAATGGGAATCCGGTACCGAGTACAAGGATGTCGGCAACGGCAAGTACGACTATGTCAAGAATGGAGCCCTGAAGGCTTATACGAGCCTGTCGGACCAGCGCTATGTCTATGGCAAGTGGCATTCCGGCGCGCCCATCACGGTGGCCGATGTCATGTACGCGCAGGCTTTCGCCTATGAATGGGCAAACAAGGATGGCGATGCCGACAAGTACTTCGACGAAGGCTACGCCGCCCAGTACCAGTCGACCCTGCCCATTTCCAAGGGGACGGTCCTCAACAAGAGCGGTTCATTCACAACCTACTATGACTTTAACTGGCCGATGGACAAGGACAGAGTGGCCGCGAATGGCGTTATCACAGTCAAGGCCGGCAACCCCGGGCGGCAGACCGTTGTCTCCTTCGAGATTTACGAGGCGCTGGCCAAGATAGTGGCCGAGGGGGCCAAGTCCGGCACGCAATACTCCTTCTCCAGTGATCCCTCGATGACCGAAGTCGATGTCATCCAGCCGAAGTGCGTCGCCGACATAAAGGCCAAGCTGCAGGATTTCGTGGCGGCCAAGTACGTACCCGACAGCATCAAGAAGTGGATGACCCCGACGGAAGCCGTCGCTCGCTACAATGCAGCGATCAAGTTTATCGACACTTATGGCAACGCCTACATCTCCAACGGTCCTTTCTACATCAGCAAGGTAGACTACAATACCAACTACATCGAGCTGACAGCGTTCAGGGATTACCCCTATAAGTCCGATTACTTCCCGAAGCAGTTCAAGACCACCATCACCCGCATCGACGACGTCAATATCCCCGCAACCGCGCAGCGCAGCGCCGATGTCAAGATCGACGTGGCAGTCTCCGCCGTAACCTATCCTGATGACACGGCGAAGGCGGCTGACGGCAAGGCGAAGGTCACCGTGACGCTCGTAATGCCCGACAACAGCGAAAAGGTCTACGCCGCAAAGTTCGTGTCCTCCGGCACATTCCAGGCCGTAATCCCTACCAAGGATTTAAGCGGCCTGAAGCCTGGCGCCTATACTCTGGTGATCCAGTCGCTATTCGGCACCGAGGCCCCGGCAGTGCAGCCCTCCTCGCTCGTGCTTTTCTGATCTGATGTTTTGATTTGTATTTTTCTGGTGCCGCCCTCCCGGGCGGCACCATCTCTTTTCCGTTCAGCTTTCTGATTTGCGTGGATAGTCAGGATACAGGTGGTCATATGTACAAATGGTTTGCCATCAAGCGTGTGCTGAAAGGTGTCTTTACCTACGCCATCATCATTTTGGTCCTATCGGTGCTCTTCAATACGGTCACCGACAGGACCGTGCGCTCTGATATCGAGGAGCAGGTCAGGGCTGAATCATCCCGGCTCAAGAACATGCAGCCCGCAGCCCTCCAGCGTTTCCAGGAACAAAGGCGCCAAGAACTCATCAAGCTCTACCGGCTTGACCGGCCTCTCACCGAGAGAATTATCTACCGGGCCTGGAACACACTGACTTTCAATTTCGGAAAGTCAACCATAATCAAGTCGTCACGCGGCGAGAGGGAGGTTCTTGCCATCGTAGGCGAAGCTTTGCCGCGAACGCTCCTTCTGTTCTCGACTGCGGCCCTCATCGAAATTATAGTTGGCATCATTCTGGGGCTGAAAAAAGCCCAAAAACCCGGTGGATCGATGGACCGGATCACCAGCGTGATCACCATGATTGTTTATGGCATGCCAACCTTCTGGGTTGCCATGATTCTCATCATGTTGTTTGTCTATCAGCTAAAAATCTTCCCTTCGGCAGGCATGCATACCGTGCCGCCTCCCGGCGGGATAATGTACTTCATTGATCTTCTGTGGCACATGGCGCTGCCACTCCTCACCTTGGTGCTCATCGGCTTTTGGGGTGTCGCCTACTATGTCAGGAACATCG
>JAJFUL010000310.1 GCA_021372425.1 Spirochaetaceae bacterium | reverse complement strand
ACAAAAAAACGAAGCTGGGAAGAGGACTAACTGGTAACATCTATTGGCCTCGTCCGTTGTCTTTTTCAACGTCCTCACGGGCATTGCGCTCGAATAACGGCAACCTTTTGGAGAACGGGCGCACCTCGATTCATTCCAATGCCCCTGTAACGCAGTCTTTCGCCCAAAGCAGTATCGATCCTTGACGCAAACGAAGAAATGATACGAAAAGCCGAAGGCGATATGGTTCGCACGCCTCCCAGTTCCTTGTCAGGCGAAGATGTATAGCCGGTCAGTTTTGGGCTATCGGCGATATCGGCGATAATTCGCGTACATCATAACAACGGCCAAACATTAACTTTCGAAAAACCCGAGGCCAAAATGCCGCACAAGGTTCCTGGACACAGGAATATCCGTGATCTACGGCGTACTCACGTCTCCAGCAACCACGTCGCCGATGGCCCTGAAGCCCCACCCCTAGACCCATATTTTGCCCTTACCCCGATTTATTTCGGAACCCGTCTTTTAAGAACATCCCGATTTTCGATTTCGGAGTGAGATGACTTCATCTTCTGGCCCAATATTGCGTCCGCTCAAGATAGACAACGAATTTAGCAGCAAGGGGCTATATTTCCGAGTATCGCTGGTAACTTTTTTCCAGCCTTCCATCTGCATACGCCGGTAGCAAATAAACGAAGATATGACCAACGGACTGCGCGGGTTGGGATCAGTATCCTTGCTGCCTGTCGTGATTTGAGCTTTTTCCTCCCGCCGTGTAGTTTGCCATACACTTTGGTTGTCAATGACTCACTTTCTTTCACTATTAAATGGAGGGGATTAATGCCAAAACCAAAATCCGGCGAAGCTGTAGACTGGGACGCAGTATTAAAGGACGCACCACCGATAATCTGGCGAAACAGATGGGACCATTACGCTGATCGCTACGGGCTGCCATACACACGCGGAACGCTGCAGAACTTTGACTATAGGGGCATGGGTCCCGAAAGGGTCGTTCACGGTAATAGAGTCGGCTATACAAAGGAGATTCTCATAAAATGGCTGCAAAGGACCGACGGAACCATGCCACAACCGATATCCCAAGAAGAGGCTGTGGCGAAGTCGGAAATTGTCGATGAGCGCCGAAAGGAATTGCTGGAAATCCCGTTTGATAAGCTCCGCGTTCTTTACCGCCACACCACGGGTATTAAAGGGACGCAGGTACTCGATTTGAACAAGCCGCAGCTTGCGGACGGAATCCTGCGCCACGAGTTGATCGTGCACCAGCCGCCGAAAGCAGCGTAGGGAAGGAAACCGATGACCAAATCAAGCCCGAACATGATCGTTGAGAAGGAACTCGTAGGCACCAAAGCGTGGCTTGCTCTCGGCGGTATCGCTCCCCAAATATACTTGCTGTTTCTCAGACGACGAAGATTTGAGAAGGCGGGCCGTAAAGGAAACAAAAAGTATATTTGTACGAATTCTCAAGAGCTTGTTTTCCCGTATCGGGAGGCGGAAAACAAATTCGGGGTTTTGCAGCCACGCTTCAGGAGAGCTATAGATCAACTTATTGAATTCGGTTTTCTCGACATTGTATCCCATGGAAACGGCACGGCAAAGATGCCGACCATTTATGGCTTATCGGAACGATGGCGGAAATACGGAACACCAGAGTTTGAGGCCAAATCTCGTGTTCAGATTAAGAGAGGGTACTGCCGGACTAGGGAGAAAGCGGCATGATCTCAGGAATGCTCTTTCCACTCTCTGTGAAGGCATTAAGGTTAGCATTCAGGAATGTATGCTACACCACATACAAAACCGTATGCTTTGTGCTGAACCGAATGTTCCGAAAGCATACGGCAACGACAAAGGCTAATTACGTGCGATTCTCTTTGGTTTCAGGAGTTTGGACAAGAACACTCCAACGATAGGACGTCAACCCCCAAGCATACGAAATCGAATGCCTTCTATAGTAAGCCACACTATAGCTTCGGAGATGAATACAGACGAAAAGCCCCGGCGCCCCCATCAAAGGGGCAGCCGGAGCAGGATGTGTGAGGGTCCGGAAGGAAGAGGAAGAGCGCCGGGACGCCAGATGCACCGTTGCAGGAAGCAACGTCCCCCGCTGACACGTCCGAAACGTTTCCCGGCAACGAAGATAATTATCCCTCTCAAAGGAAGTAGTCAAGGCGACGGAAGACAACTGGGATGGTTCAGATTTGAACGGCACAGCATCGGGAAAAATGCCCCTAGAATCGCGGAAAACAGTGAAACCCAGATCTCATTAGGAGACCTGTTGCAATTTGCCCCCATTAACGAACCGACGGCGATATCGCGATCTCGCCGTTAATTCGCGATACCTATAGCGGAAAGGACCGGACGCCAAGATGCCGCATAAGTTCTGGATACGTCAAGATTCTCCGGTCACGGGTATCCATGTCTCCTGCAACTGCGTTGCCGCCCCATACGGTCTGCCCCACTGTACACCATATCCCTGCCCTGGTTTGTTTCCGAACCCGCTTTTCAAGAATATTCAAAAATCCGATCTAGGATACTGGCTTGGCCTGTGCCAGCGAAGGAAGTGCCCTTACCATAATTAAGCTCGCAGCAAACAGTCAAGGAGGGCCTAAGCGGGCTTACTCTTCCGTATCAATTATAGTTCTATTAAGACTCTTCGATTAAATTGCCGAGAGCGGTAGGTTTGAGCGTCAATAAGTAATGCAAAGATTCGCCGACAACAGGATCGGCAAGCAGCAAGGCAAGTGTATCTTCAAGGGCTCCGCGGTCGTGGCAAAAATAATCTTGATCTCCCCACGCAATTTCACAAGGGTAGCCAGCTCTGCCTTGGTTCCATCGAGCCAATTGCTTTACTGGACTATCGGGTAGAGTGGGATTCCATGCTACAAGAGCCCAATACGTCTCTACTTGGGACCCGGTCCCAATGGACTGGAATAGTTGTGTTAATTGACTAATGACATTCCCCTTTGGAATTTCCTTTCTGGTAATGCAAAGCTCGCCAAGGTAGGCATCATGCAATTGACGACTTAGTTCTTTAAATACATCATCGATTTCTTTTCTAGAATGCTCCGCTGCTTCAGCAGCTTTTAAGCCATATTGCACTGCTGTTATAAAGTCAGCCATTTATTTCCTTTCTCTCAATTACGGTGAAGACCGGATAATGGTCAAATATATCATTGCCTGAACAAAGACAATTGTTTAGGGGGTTGGTCCGTAGGATAAAAGTGTGGTTTTCACTCATCTGCCATTCCCCGTCACCAATAAAGGCGGCAGAGAAGATTATTTGATCAAATGTATGCCAGTGGGTCTCTCTCCCATTTGAATAGTAGCAGCTACCGCTGCAACACTTGTGGGTGGTTCCCGGCGTATGCGGTAACATTTCGCCAAGATGCCTCCAAAACGGGTTATAGAGCAGTTCCTCGGGTTTTTTGAGCACCAGTTCCCTGTCGCGAGTTGCTAATAGATGTTTGGCCAGAGAATCGTCGAACGGTTCATCGTTGTAGTCACCCATTAGTATGATGTGTGCGGGAGCTTCGCATGAGGAGCGAGCTTCACTTACTTTATCCCGTAGCCGCATTCCTAATTCACGTCGATCGATCTCGATTTCCTTGCCTAAAAGTCTACTTCCCCAATGTGATACAAAAATATAGATTGGACTTTTGGTGTTGTTTGGCATGAAAGATAGTTTATTAGCAACTTTAATTTTATGTCCACCACGATTACTAACTATCTCCTGAGAATCTGGTATGCCAAGTTTACTGGTGCGGTAGAAAACTGCGGTATCAAACAAAATTTTTCCAATTCGTAGAGTTCCATCATAAGTACCGTATTCATTTAGTCCAACTGAGTCTTTTAAATAGGCGATATCACTAGATGATATTTCGCCAAGGGCAAGAATATCTACAGTTAGATCTTCAGTTAAATATCTTATTACCTCAGTTGCTATCGATCTTTGATCTGGAGTCGCCCTGTTAGGCTTCATCACAGGCGATAAACCTGTATTCCACCATGCTAAGGATATATACATTTTGGTAGCTTCTCACATTTCTAGATGCATCGTTTGAAGCTTAATTCTAAAAGACGGTAAGCATTAAAGTAAAGAGTGGAAGAAAACGTGCAGTCACCGAGTTCCATTGCATTTCAGCAAACAGTAATCCAAACCATTTTGCATAAACTCTCACTCTCGACAAATCCCGACGAGTCGCCGGAGTTCATCCTATATAATAGCATGTGTACGGATTGCGGTCATATCATTTGTTGAATCAATCGAATTCTGTACGCGAGAGGAAATCCCCCCAGGAAGGCGAGTCCAGCCCCAGTAGAACCAGGAAAGTTATCCCATTTGAGCATAACTGCCCGCTCGTCAGATGATCGAGCGGGACGGGCAGCCGTGGTTTGTGGCGAAGGATGTGTGCGCGGTGTTGGGGTATGCCCGTCCGAATGACGCGGTAACCGCACCCTGTAAACATGCGAAAATACGTAAACACGGTGAAATGCCGTATTTGGAAATCCCCGCTCGTGGTGTCCTCATCATCCCCGAAGTCGACCTCTACCGTCTCATTATGCGCTCGAACATGCCGGACGCCGAGAAGTTCCAAGATGGAGTTATCGATAGGCAAAAACGATGTTCAATATAGGCTTTTGTGAAGTCTAACGTAACGGCGATAATTCGCGTTTGGGTGCCAGTACAGACTTTGCGACTCATTTATCATTATGATTTCTGACTTCACGCGAGCAACCTGCTGTCTCTCGGTACAGCGATACCCCTCACCCAATATGCGTAACGCGGCTAACGCCGATTCGCGTTAATCTCGCATCTAAACCCACCTCTATTCACAACCCGTCACGTTTTTCCAGGAAGATCCCAACTCCGTATTGATTAAACTATCGGTCTGGAGTACAGCATAATGTAAATAGACAGGCAATATGCTGTACACAGTGCCTCTTAGGCGAAAGGAGATCAAAGACAGATGGAACTGGCGAAGCATGATTATGACATCGATGGTTGGGTCAAGGATTATATCGGGGCCGTACGTACCGACAGCTCGGGAGAGGATGAGGTTTTGTCGGACAAGCTCCGGCAAGTGGCCGGGCTCTCCCTCACTGCCATGAACATCGGGGACATAGCTTCAACAGCCGGTCTGAGCCCTGATACCGTGAGGGCCGAACGGGCGCGAGGTCCATTTAAGGATGCGTATGGCAAGATGTTGAGCCGTGCCATCAACGAGATACTGACAAGGACGATAATGACGGCCATACAGAGAGTTGAGGCTTACGTCACATGCCCTGAAGATGGTAGGCCCCGGATTATCGAGCAGGCGCAGTCGGAGATGGGAAAAAATTTTGCCCATGTGGAAACCTTAAATCCTAATTTCCTGTCTGGTGTTATCGGTCTGATCTCAATGTTCATCCAAGAGCATCGTGAAATTCAGAAGATTATGGTGACAGGGCGCGACCTGAAGCAAGCCGACTTGCTCCATACTTTCGCCCGACAATATCTGGAGGCCATCCGAAGGACAAAACCGAAATCGATTGATGGTGATCGGTTCGCAAGAGGGCTTTTTATCTTGGTCGTTTTGGAAATCTACCGTAACTGCGCGCTGCCTCTTATCCGTAATTTTCGTCAGAAAATCAGGACCGATTTCCGGAGGTTCAAGGGCGTGGACAGACTCCGCCAGCTTGCGGACCAATGGCTTGAATCTGCCCGCTTCGGACTCACTCAGGCGATGGCGGAGACAATAATCGATAGTATCGAGCACTTCCATGGAGACAGGGAAGCGGCGTTAGAAGGAGTTTTTGAGGATCTGCTTCTGTTCGATGCATATTACCATGTCGACACGCCACCAACAGCAAGAGAGGAGCGATAAGGGCATGGGCAGACCATTGAGCGGCTACTTGCGATACCCGAATGGACCTTTTTTGTCGATAAGCATCGAATTGTGAAAAACTTGGAACCAGTGGAGGTGACAGAGATCATGGATGGAAAACGCGAATTGACCGTGCGGCAAAGCCGTTTCGTTCAGGAGATGATATCCGGGGTTTCGGCGGTAAAGGCGGCAGAGAACGCCGGGTACAAACATCCTGCGAGTTATGCTTCGACGATTCTGCATAAACCGGCAGTCAGAGAGGCAATGTCAAATGCGCTCGCAACCCAAGGGCTAACGCCCGAATACTTGGCCGCCAAAGTACGCGATTTATGTGAAGCCAGCGACGGTCAACCGGACGGGCGTACCACGCCCAATTGGACAGCACGTTACCGTGGGGCTTCTGTTTTAATGACATTACTCGGGGTAGACCGGCATCCGGATGTCGTTACGACTACATACGAAGAATCTATCAGTCGAATTTGGGAACAAGAACAAGAAGCTAAGGACACGTCAATAGAGATTATCGACATTGATGGCGAAGAAAAAACTTCTAATTATACTCAGGTATTTATACTTGACAAGTAGACATAAAGCATTGCGATATGGTGAAAACCCATATTTACGGGTCTATGTTCGCATACTATTTTGTAGTCATCGTCTGTCATTTGTATGGGATATTCATCGGCATTAATATTTACTTTATACTATCTCATTGGTATGCTAAGGTGTCCTGACGACATATTATAACATACTCAACCAAATGAGAATTCGAATGAATACGTCAGGTAAACTTCAGTGTACCAATGATCTCGAAGACGATGAATTTTACTACCTGGATGATACCTATGAGCAAGAATTGCGGAGCAGCCGTACACGCGCAATCCTTACCGTAGAGGATGCAATTAGTACGGTTAGCGCCTGTAATAGGAGGCTGGAACAGTTATCGTTGTGAGAGTAGAAGCGCTCAACCCTACATCAATCCCCGTCAGATGCCTGGCGGGGATTGTTATCTTGAAGCTGTTCTATGTGTGGGCGTATCAGATATGGGCATCAACGGTTTTTTCGCTTCTCTGGTCTTTTTTGCCGGTGTTGCGCGGTGGTGATCACCTCTCATTGGGGTATGTAAGAAGGTGAAGCCAATATTCAAGGCTCGTATCTTGGATTGTTTCCAATGCGTCTGGATCGGGAGATGGCTTCACTGGGGACATACCGTCCCTGAAATCGTGCGTTATCCCCATGGATGACAAAATGTGAGCGACCGACCATACCAGATCGAGCGCCGTTGTTGGCAGGATAAACGGTAACTGGGCCTCACTCTCCGCCAGTCGGATAGTCCGCCGTACTTCCTCTTCATCCTCCTCCCGGTCCATCATCCATTGAACTCTCGTCGCCAGATAGTTCATGTAGTCGCTGTATCCGATCGCCCGACAACTCGCTGGAACTTGGATCATTCCGACTATTTGCGCCGTGTAACCACTCGCGATCGGCACCCAAACCAACTCCGAGAATGGTATTGGCAAATCTTTCCTATCAATGGAAAGCGCGTTTGCGTATATTGGACGCTTGTTGTACGCAGGGGCCGTCTTTGAGGAGGACCTCTTGATGATTCTATCGTAGAAAAAAGAACCTGCAAGTACGCCGGCTAGAAGCACCACGCCAATATTCTCCCCAGCCAAGGGGTCGCTCTGTACATAAACCAAAAACGACATTAAGAAAGCGGCAATAACACCAACAATAGTACCTGCGCAAATCGCAAAGATCTTGGTTAGGAAGCCTGCTCGCGAACGATTAGTATATCTCTGGTCTGCAAAGTCTTTCGTTTCCGTGGGGCACCTCCTTTAGCTGATCTATTACGGGACCAAGGGCCTGTTACCATGCCTATGCGAAATCAACTTTGATTCTCAGACGATACATTAATGCTCTCGAAAGTAAATAGTGGCAATGCAAGAGACCTCTCATTATGCCTGAGCCGGAAACGGCAAGATCTTCCCCTCTTCAGGTGCGCTCCCAAGAGACGAAAGGGCCTTCAATTTTGCATCATCGTTGCTGTGAACGTACCGCATAGCCATCTGCACCGTTCGCCAACCCATGACATCCATCAGGTCGCGTGGCCCCAGTTTTGCGGAAAGCCTGGTCGCGACTGTGTGTCGGATTGAATGAAACACCATCCGATCACGTTTTGACCTGCCCTCGTTCAATTCGAGTTTGTCAACAACCGTCCTGAAGACATTGGGCGCTTCCAGATAGGGTGTTCCATCTTTCATCGGAAAGACCAAGCCTTCCGGTTCGCCCTTTTCCATGGTATCGAATAGCTCATGCAGAGGGGGGGTCAACGGCAGTATCCTTGTGTCACTGTTCTTGGTCTGGGAAAACGTCAGGCATCGGCGCGAGAAATCGATGTTTGACCATACCAGCCTGAATGCCTCGGATGCCCTGCAACCGGTGAGAAAGGCAAACCGGGTGATTCGCCACGCATTGGGGTCACGGCTTTCAAGCTCTTTCATTATGACGAATTCTTCATCATCCGAGATCACCCGCATTCGCCGGTTATTCCCAGGGCTGGAAACACCGACACGTTTTCCAGAAGGAGGACCTTCGTTTATCATGCGCCGCTCGAAGGCGTGTTTAAGAATGCGACGGAGCGTACCTGTAACGTAGAGTTTGGTTCGCTGGGACTTTCCGGCGGTCGATAGCGACTTCGTAAGTTCATCCCACTGCGGAAGATCGATGTTCTTGATTGGCATACCGCCCATCAGGGGGCCGATCCACAGGCGGAAATGGCTTTCCTCCTTCTCCCATGAGCATTCCTTTTTTAATTGCTTGGCTGAAGGCAGGTAAGTCTCACTCCAATACTCTTCCAGCGTCTTGGCGGCATCAGCTTCCGCCTTCTTCCTCGCAGCATCAGCCTTACGTTCGGCCTCGGCCCGATCCTTGCTTTCTCTCAAGGTTTTTGGTCCACCCTTGGTCCTATTCTCCTTCAGTTTAGCGAGTTCGAGGGCAGCCTTTTCGGCATTCCATCCATCCGACTCCCAACCAAGAGGTTCATCGTAGACCCTACCGGCCATTTTGTAATGGAGAGCAAAATACTTGTCCGGTTTCGCACCGTTCTTTCTCAGGCGCTCAACCCCATCCTTTTTCTGATACCCATGCCGGTATCGCACACCTTTAAACTCGGTGGGAAACCACTGCATCTTCCTCCCTGACGCCATAGCCCACTCTCCTTCGTGTACCACCTCTGTACCACCATTTTGGCCGAAATAGCCTCTTTCACAATGCTTCACAGTGAAGGCAGGATAGGAGTACAAGTAATGTCAGTCAAGGTTTTTGTGGAGACATATGATTCTGTGTGAAGTATTTTTTGAGGGACTTAAAATCCCTCGGGCTTCGGCCCGTACGAGTTCGATTCTCGTCCCGGGCACTATTCAAGATCAAATCCCCGTGAGTCTTTACGGTGATTTGATCTTGTCACCGGATTTTGCCATCAAGCAAAAGGTCATGGCCCTGTCAAAACGAAGTAAATGAAATACCTCA
>JAJFUL010000287.1 GCA_021372425.1 Spirochaetaceae bacterium | reverse complement strand
GCGCTGGCCGATATGCTCGAAAATGCCGCCAGGCATTGCAGCGACAATCTTGAAGGCCGTCTCGACCCCAAGATCGAAGCCTCGAAACGCAATGCTAAGATCGCGGAATATATCCAGAACCTCAAAGCTCAGGGGTTCGATGCCACCGGCGATAAGGCGTACTTGTCAGAATACCCTTTCGACAAGGAACGTATTCTGATCCATTACGTCACTACAGGCAACAGGACAGGTGCACGCAGGCTCCTCAACGAAATCCTCGGCGACGTATTTTTTTCAGGCGGCGGCGAAATTCGAGGAGTCCAGACCCGGGCGCTCGAACTCGTAGTACTCCTTTCCCGGGCGGCGGTGGAAGGGGGAGCGACAGCGCAGGAAGTGTTCGGTGCAAACGAGGATTTCATACGCCATATCTACAGCTCACGTACGATAGAGGATATCGCCTCCTGGCTTGCGTCGGTACTCAACCGCTTCATCGACCTGGTATTTGCCTTCAAGCCAGCGAAACATGCCGAGATCCTCCGGAAGGCCGAACGCTTCATCAAGGAACATTACAGGGAGGATATCACGTTGCAGGCTGTTGCGGATGAAGTCGAGCTGTCGGCTTCATATTTCAGCACGATTTTCAAGGAAGAGACAGGCAAGGGGTTCACGACATTCCTCAATGATCTCAGAGTCTCGAAAGCGAAGGAGTTGCTTCGCGATTTCAGCATCCCGATCTCGGAAATATCGAGCGTTGTCGGATTTGTGGACCAGAGTTATTTCAGCAGGGTATTCAAGGCGATTGCTGGCGTCTCGCCCGCAGTATACCGGAAAAGCGCCTTTGCCCCGGAAGCGGGAATCGAAATCCATGAGGATACAAAATGAGACTACATCTGGTCGGCGGCTTCCTCGGATCAGGCAAAACCACTGCGATTGCAAGGGCAGCCCGATTGCTGGCTTCCGAGGAAGTGCGCGTCGCCGTCGTCACCAATGATCAGGGCAAGAATCTCGTGGACAGCCTTTTTATGGACCTGCAGCAGACTCCAAGGACAGAAGTGACAGATGGCTGCTTCTGCTGCCGCTTCGAGGATTTCACGAGCAAGCTCATCTCCCTGGCCGCGGAGGTGCGGCCTGACCTGATTTTTGCCGAGGCAGTCGGTTCCTGCGCCGATATTGTCTCCACGGTTGTCTCGCCGATGATCAAATCCCTCGACGCTCCTTATCTCAAGGCGCTCGGTTTCGAAGGGAAACCGACGTTTTCGGTCTTTTGCGATGCAAGGCTCCTCGCGCTCCGTCTTGCAGGCAGGAAACTGCCTTTCTCGGATGATCTTTGCTATCTTTTTGACAGGCAGCTTGCGGAGGCGGGCTTGATCGTCGTAAACAAGACAGATCTCCTGGACGGGGCGGAAAGAGATAGGTTGGCCGATGCGATCGAAAGGCAATTCCCGGGCCAGCCATGGCGCTTCCAATCTTCGCTCAACAATGCCGATATCGGCGCGTGGGTGGGGCTCCTCAAGAATTCCGGGCAAGAATTTACCGGCCACCCTGAGGCCATTGATTATGAGCGCTACGGCAAGGCAGAATCTTCGCTCGCCTGGGCTGATGTAGTAGTCGATTTCTGGTGCGAAGACGAAACTAAGGAACTCGGCAGGCCATTCGATGCTTTTTTCAAGGGTCTAGCGGCAGACACGGCGAAAAGGGTCGGCCCAATCGGGCACGCCAAGGCCTTCTACGGCGACGGACGGCAAGGCGCCAAAGTCAGCATTGTGTCGATTGGCGAAAATTCTGGCACCAAACAGGATCCATCGCCGTTTTTCGGCCACCTGCATGCAACCCTCAATATGCGGATCGAAGGACCGGCGGCGGCACTGGAATCGCTGGTCAGGGAAGCGCTTTGCACCTATGCCAAAAAAGAGGGACTCAGGATGCAGATCAGCGTGATGAACGTATTCAGCCCTCTTCCACCACAAGCACCTGTTCATCGTAGCTAGGGGCAATGCGCTGGCCAGGCCGGACTGTCAGGAAATCATCATCATTCCACTCCCCCGAAAGCAAGGCCTTGATCAGCCTGGAGTCTCCTTTCACTTCATCGTAGCCCCAGCCCAGCCATTCCGCGCATTCCTCGGTGAACGCGGAATACTCCTCGTGATTTCCCAGGCCCAGATCCGTATAAGCAGCATTGCTGTAAGCGTGGAACCATTCCTGTTCGGCTTCCATCAGGTAACTGGCATTGTCCTCGCCATATTTTTCGAGATAGCGGGCATATTCCGTTTCATAACGGACCTTCCCCGGAGCAAGGTGATTCTCGATCCAGCCAGGCGTGTACCAATAGGTCCCGGGCTTCCTGTCGAAGTATCCCCTGTACCGCTCCCTGGATCCAAGGAAACAGGTTATGCAGTCATGAGCCCGGGGAATGACGAGCGGTGTTTCCCCGGCACTGATGCCCGAAGTCCCATTCGAGCAGAGCCCATAGCCTAGTACGATCGCATCAGGTTTGCAGTCGCCATTATAGAGCCCATATATTGGATCGTTCGGCCATGATGCCGAAGAATCGATCGCCTTCTGGAGCTCGGAATTGAGCAGCGATGGCGTACCATGAAGTCCCCACGGCAGGAATTGCAGGTCGATGTCATTCGGTGAGAGTGCGGCAAAATAGGACATTTCGCGCCACATTACCCTGCAGGAAATTACTTTCAGCTTCATCAGTTTCATGCTTCGCCACCCGCTCCCTTCATACCCGATTATGCAAAGAAGCCAGTGCCTGCGTCCATGGGGCGCAGGCACTGGAATTTTCATATCATCTCAGTACTTTGACAGATTGCTACTCCTCGATAGATCACCACTGCGGCGGATAGAAGTTTGCCACGTCCTTTGCAGTGATGATGTGCTGCGGAAGATTGCGCCTTGCTTCTATCGGCAGCCCGTTGAACCAATCTGCCGCCGTCTTCACGGCGAGTGCTCCATCGCCTTCGGCAGTCTGGTAAGTAATGGCGAAAAGCCTGCCGTCCTTGACTTGGTCCATTCCGATCTTGGAGTTTCCGGCAGCCACGACCACGACATCGGTGCGTCCGGCCTTCTTCAGGGCTTCCGCAATTCCCAGCGCCTGGGCGGAGTCATCTGCTGCGAAAATGCCCTTCAGCTTGGGACCAAACCTCGTGAGCCAATCGGAAACAAGCTGCATCGTCTTGTCGGCTTCAAAGCCAGGTGCCTGTTTATCCAAGGTTTTGATCTCGGGAGCATAGGTCGAGAGTTCGGAGATGGGACCCCAGCAGCGGGCAAAATAGGGAGAACCACCGGGTGAATGCTGAATATAGGCTACGCCGATTTCCCTTTCGCCAGGATTGCGGCGGCGGAGTTCATCGGCAAAGGCTTTCGAGAGAAGCCTCATCTGGCCAAAATCATCAGGACCAGTCCATGTGATTGCATAGCTCATGGCTTCGGTTTCAGGCAGTGTGTTGAACAGAATGAGGGGAATGCCCGCTTGGTTGATTTTTCTGGCTTGCTGCGGAGCTGTCTTTGCATCGAGCGGGATGAGCAGGATCATGTCGGGCCTTTCATTGATGGACTGATCAATCATCTGGTTCTGCACTGCAAGGTCCCAGTTTGGTGACAGCACCTTGAGTGTCATCTTATAGGCTTCGGCTACTTTCTTCGCGCCAGTGATGCAGGCTGTGGTCCAGGGATGGTCGCCATGGACGATCATCACTACTTTCTTGCCGATCGCGCCATCGGCTGGCGACTTGGGAATATTGACCTTTTTCGCATTCCAGCCAGCCCACTCCATGTCGTACCAATGCATCGGATCCGTCTCGGGAAGTGAATCGGCATTTACCGGGCGAACCGGGACTTTCCGGTTATCAGTCGACACCTTGAGCAGCTGCTGGTTATCGGCAGCTTTCAATATGCTGGTGTCAATCTTGAGCGATGCTTCGAGATTTGCTTTCTGTGCCACGGTAAGGGTCTGGGCGAACCCCGTGGCTACAAAAGCCATCATGAAGACGACGACGGCAATTGTGCAGAGAGACTTTTTCATTGAAGGCCTCCTCTAAAATATTCCTTCCGGTATCATTTCAACTGAATGATCCGGTATTGGAAAACATTGAAAATGCGGAGGGGCGTCATGCCTTTGTCCCCGTCCCTTTCATCAACGATGGTTTCCGGCCAATGGTCTTTTCGTGTCGGTACTGGGCAAAAGCCTCATAAAGCACAACAAGTGCCAGGATGAGTCCTGCGATGAATATCTTCACCTCA
>JAJFUL010000268.1 GCA_021372425.1 Spirochaetaceae bacterium | reverse complement strand
CAGATCGAGAAAGCCGGCACCATCGCCGCCCGCATCAAGGCTAAAGCCGCCCACGCACGCGCCAATATCTTCATCAGCGGCAACTCCAACTTCCATGCCGACCTCGCTGCGGGCAACTACCTCGAACCATACTCTTCCCCCATCATCAAACAGGCCAACATCGATCCCAGGTTCATGGACCCCGACGGCTACTGGACCGGCTGGTACCTCGGCGCACTCTGCCTCGTCTACAACACCAGGATGTACGAGCAGCTATTCAAGCCCATGGAGCTGAATCCTCCCTCGATCTGGGACGACCTGCTCAATCCGGCCTACAAGGGGCTGGTCATTGGGTCGAATCCGGCGACGACGGGCGGGGCGTATCTGATGGAGTGCGCGTAGATCTTCAGGCTCGGGAGCGAGAAGGCGGGATTTGACTACATCAGGAAACTGGACCAGAATGTGGCGCAGTACACCAAGGGAGCGAACGGGTGCATACCGCTGGTGGCGCAGGGGGAAGCGTATGTGGGGTTTGCGTGGGGTCATGATTCCCTGAAGCAGAAGGAGCAAGGGAATCTGCCCATCACAGTGGTGTTTCCGAAGGACATGGGCTTTGAGATCGGGTGTGCATCCATTCTGAAGGGAGCGCCCCACCTGGAGGCGGCGAAGAAGTTCATCGATTTTGTGCTGAGTCCGACGGCGAAGCAGATCAACGCGAAGAATAGGTACCGGTATCCGGTGCGGATAGGGGTGACAATGCCGGCGGGAGTGCCGCCGTTCGAGGACTTGAAGCTTGCGCCCTAGGATCTGAAAGCTGCGACGGTGAACATGGACCAGTGGAAGAAACAGTGGGCCGAGATAACTGGAAAATGAAAAGGCTATAACCTTTGAAAGCGTCGGGTCTCTTTTGGCCCGCGTCTCAGGCGGCCGAGTCCGGCGCCTTTTTCAATTCTTTCTTTGAGGCTGGTATGAAGCGCACTTTCTTTCGCTCAAAATCCTTTGAAGTATCACTTGTAGCGGCCATTGTGATCATTGTCGCCTCTCTACTGATTTTTGTCATATACCCGATTGTTGAAGTGTTTCTATTCCCGAAGGCAGGTGACTTTCTGGCGGTTTTGAAAAACCCCCGCTACATGAAAACGCTTCAGAACCGCCGCTTCATGATGATTCTCTCGACACTCTCGGCGACCTTCCTCGGTTTTGTCTTTGCGTACACGGTCACGCGGACCGACGTGCCGGGAAGAAAGGCCTTCAAGCTCATCAGTCTGCTGCCGCTCTTCCCCTCCCGCCCTTCATGGTCGCCTTCAGCTATATCATGATGTTCGGGAAAAACAGGCTCATCACTGCGGGGCTCCTGCACGCCAAGGTCAACATCTTTGGTTGGCATGGGCTGTGGCTCGCGCAGACCATCGCGTTTTCCCCGGTGGCATTCCTTGTCATGGAAGGGGTGCTGCAATCAATTTCCCTGATGCTCGAACACCCGGGGTGCAACCTCGGCGCGACGGGCTTCGCTCTGTTCCGGACCATCACCTTTCCGCTCGCGAGGCCTGGCGTCGCGGGAGCGGCGCTTCTCGTCGCCATTCAGGTACTCGCGGATTTCGGCAATCCCATCATCATTTCGGGAAGTTTCCCTGTGCTCGAGACTGAGGCGTGGATGCGCATCGAGGGCTGGGCCGACATCGCCAGCGCGGCGATCTTCTCCATTCTGCTGCTCCTGCCTTCCTTCGGCATATTTCTCCTGCAGCGCTACTGGGTCGGCAGGCGCTCCTATGTGACGATCACCGGCAAGATCGCTCAGGTCGACATCCAGAAGACAGACGCACCGGTCAAATGGTCGCTGTTCGCTATATGCGCGATCATCTCAATACTGGTGCTCCTCGTGTATGTCGGCGCCTCATCGTCGGCGCCTTCGTCAACGGATGGGGATACGACTGGTCTCTCACCCTGAGATATTTCCAGCGCGCTCTTCTCGATGGTCGCGGCATACATCATCTCCAGAAAAAGGTTTGTAATGCACAAATTCGTCGATTTCACCTGCATCCAGCCCGCGGCGCTGCCGAGTATCTTCCTGGGCATCGGCTACTCCATAAGTTTCACGCGGCCTCCTGTGGACCTCTACGGCACGGCGGCGATCATCGTTCTGAGCATGATTTTCTGGAATATCTCGACTGAGTACCAGACCGGGCATCGGGGCCCTTCAGCAGATATCCCCCTCATTCAATGAAGCGGCGAGCAATCCCGGCGCGACGAGCATGCGCATTTTCAGGGAAATAGAAATCCCTCTCATAAAAGCGCCCTTTTTCTCCGCGTTCATCGTCTCTTTCATCCGCGCGATCACCATGCTGAGCGTCATCGTGTTTCTGTCGACATCGAAGAACGTGGTCGTCACCTTCAGCATCATGAATCTCATAAGCGACGGGTTTTACGGCAAGGCCGCCGGGCTCACCTACGTGCTGCTCATCATTTCCTTCTTCCGCGCTTGGTTTGACAAAGCTGTTGATGGGGAAGCAGGTGCAGCTTTTCAAAGTCTAGTGAAAATTCGGACCGCGCAAAAGCCAAAATACGAAAGACAGTATTGAGGAGTTAGACGAAATGGAATACCCACATGTCGTGATTCGCGGCGTCAACAAGAAATTCGGGAATTTCAAGGCTCTCGACGATGTATCCCTCGAAATTGCCTAGGGAAGCTTTACCACGCTCCTCAGGTCGATCGCGGGATTCTATCAGATCGATGAGGGCGAAATTTTCATCGACGGGCGTGTCATCAACGATGTCCCGTCCCATCTGCGCAACGCGATCATGGTCTTCCAGGATTACGCGCTCTTCCCTCACATGACGATAAGGGAAAACATCACCTATGGGCTGCGCATCAGAAAGACGCCGCAGGAGGAAATGAACCGCAGGCTTGAAAAGACGGTCCAATATCTCGATATAGGGATGCTGCTCGACGAACCGCTGTCGAACCTCGACGTGAACCTCCGCAATTCCATCAGGGCTGAACTCCGCCAGCTCCAGCAGCGACTGCATATCACGACCATCTATGTGACCCATGATCAGTCGGAGGCTCTGGCCATGTCCGATTCCATTGCCATTTTAAATGCAGGCAAAATAATGCAGATTGGCACTCCTTCCGAAATCTACTATCATCCCACCAACAAATTCGTCACCTCTTTTGTCGGCACCGTGAATTTCATCCGATACTGATAGATCGCGGGAAGTTCGACGAAGGGACCATCAGAAACCTTGAGCGGTCGAAGAAAGTCCTCCTCGTCATCAGGCCCGAAAACATGAAAATTCTGAATTAGGAGCAAAAGGATGCCGCGAATGTCTTCCAGGGCGAAGTCGACCACTATATTTTTGAAGGCTCAAACGTTCGCTACTGGATCAGAGCCCTCGATTCCATGATCATAGTCGACATGTTCGATCCGGGCGAAACCGGCGTCAGGAATGGCATGGTCACGTTCCGCATAGACCCTTCAAAGGTTCACCTGATTGCGCTATAATCAGCCCAAGGTATAAGCATGAATCCAGTAATAGGCATCAATCTCCCGAATGGCAGTTACGATTCGGACGCGACAAGAAGGTATCTTTCAATTTTCAAAGAGAATGGCTTCGACGCGGTCGAAGTCTGTCTCGACACCTATCCTCTTATTATCGACGGCGCGATATGCGAACCGTGGGTTGAATATATCGGACGGATGCTGAAGGAATTCCCCTTTAAGTATTCGGCCCATATAGGCCGCGGACTCGACCTGAGAGACTTGAAGAACAAAGAGAAGCATCGGACCGTCCTTAAATCATCGATCGACCTCTGCGCGCGCCTCGGTCTTTCGCCCCTCGTGCTTCATTACGAAGTCAAAGGCCGAAATCAGGAGGCCGAACAGTATTTCATCGACGCGCACAAAGAAACGGCGAAGTACGCCGAGCAGAAAGGCGTGCTCATTGTCGTCGAAAATATCGAAGTTGAGCTGGTCGATCCTGTGGTCGAGCTGGTGGCGGCCATTGATATGCCCAACCTTCGGATGGCATTCGATACGGGGCACGCGTTCCTCGCCTCAAGGTATTTCAAGTTCGATTTTATTGAAGCATTTAAGAAGACGCTGCCGTATCTGGCCCACCTGCACCTAAGCGACAATACGGGCACTTTCGAAGAACTGCGTATCACGGACCGGCCGAAGTACGACGCGCTCCCCATGGGCTACCGCATCGAATACAGCCGCGGCGACATCCATTTGCCGCCATATTTCGGCAAGATTCCCTACGATGAATTCTTCTCGCTGCTCGGCGATTATAAGGGCATGTTTCTCTGCGAATATTACGTAGAACGGTTTTTGCCATTCGGCGAGCTTGTCCAGTGCCGCGTGCGGAAGGGCGTGCTTGAAGGCCGGAAGAAAGCGTAGGAATCGAGATATCGGCGCTTCGACGCAGGACGGCGCAGAGCGCCCGCTGGCCGTGTGCGGGAATCCGTGCATCCATGCAATGAGGCGCCCCTGCCGTTCCGGCAGGGGCGCCTCATTTATAGGCCGACGATCAACTCATTTCATCAGCACGTTCTTTACGAATTCCTTGATCATGAAATCTTTGTAAGGTGCGGGGAACCAGGGGATCGCGTTGTTCTTGCGGTCTTCCTCGGTGAGAAGCGTGCCCTCGATGGTCATGTCGGTGCGGGCCGGGTAGGCGCCGACCATCTGGAATTTCTTGAGCTGCTGTTCTTTCGACTGGATGAAGTTGATCCACACAAGCGCCGCGGCCTTGTGGGGTGCGTTCTTCAGTACGCCCAGCGTATCACCGCCACCTGCCAGTCCCATCTTGGGAATGTACATCTTGGCGCGTTTGAACAGATTGCCTTTGGAGATCATATCCTTGACGTTGTCGTCCCACGCGACCGTCATCGAGATTTCGCCTCCGTTCATACGGATGATCGAGTCATTGTTGGACACGGTGATGGTCATCTTGTCCTTGTTGTCGTTGAACCATTTCCACACCAGATCCCAGTTGGCCACTTTCGCCGGCACGAGTTCCTTGTCGCCTTTGTACTTATCAAGGCCGCCCGCGAGCGCCCCGATGGCCGTATGGACGAACGACTGACCGGAGCCACCCTTGGAGGGGTCACAGAAGCCGAATTCCATAGGATGGGCATTGATCCACGCGACGAGTTCGGTCCAGGTCTGGGGCGGATCCTTTACTCTGTCCGGATCGTATAGAATACCAGGCTGGTTTCTGTGGAACGGGGCGAGATAGCCATTGATCAGCACACCTTCCTGCAATTCCCAGGAATTTGTCAAAAACTTGCTCGCATCGGGAAGGATGTTTCTGATCGGCCCGTAGAAGAGGTTGAGGTCGGTGGTCGTCTTCACCCACTGGCCGCCGACGATCATCGTGTCGATCGTGCCCGTCTGCATATCCTTCTCGGCAATGGCCTTGTTGAAGTTCGCAGTCTGATCGCCGATGATGACATTCGCCTTTATGCCGTACTGCTTTTCGAAATCCGCGGCCGCTTCCTTGAAGTAATCGGGGAAGTACCATGCATAGAAAGTGACAGATCCTTCAGCCTTCGCCGCCGCAACAACACTGTCCCAGCTCGCGGTCTTCAGGTCGATCGAGGGACCTGCCGCAAACGCGACTCCCGCCAGCATACACATGGCGAGCATCATTACCAGGAGCTTTTTCATAAAATACCTCCTCAAAAATGTTTATATTTACGGCCCTTAGAGCTTTCCCAAAGAAGCCGATAAATAATCCGATTTCAGGAAATTCTCAACGGCAAACAGCATGATGATATTCGGGATCATCATGATAAGAGCCACAACGCTGGCATTCGTGCGGATGAAGTTATACCCGAGGAACGAATAGAGAATGGTCGGTATTGTCTCGAAGGTCGGCGTGCCGATGATGAAGGTCAGGTTGAACTCTTCGATACTCGTGGTAAAGGCGAATATCATGCCGGCGAGCAGTCCCGGACGGACCATGGGCAAGAAAATGTCCTTGATCTTGACAAAGGTGTTTGCCCCGAGATTTTCAGCGGCGTCGATCACGTCCTGGGGAATTGCCTCGAAACTTGTAGTCAGGACTCGGATCATGTACGGCAACCCCATGAGGGTATGCGCCAGCACAAGCCCAAAGAAATTCTGCGCCAGTCCGAAGGCGTTGAAAACCCTGCTCAGAAAAAGAGCCACGACCATTCCCGGCATGATGATTGGCAGAAGCACGATGGTCTGGAAAAACTTCTTGCCCGGAATCTGTTTTCGTCCCAGCACATAGGCGGTAGGCAGTGAAAATAGAAATGAAAGCAAGACGGCACAAGGTGCGAGCGTGTAGCTTGTCTTGAGCGCGCGGAGGATGTTTGTATACTTGAAGACATAAATCCATTGTCCCCAGGAGAGCTTTTCTGGAAGAATGTTGGGGAAGGACCAGGGATGGCTCGGATCGACGAGCGACCACAGCACGGTCATGAAGATGGGAACGCCGACCCATATCACCTGGACAAGGATGAAAAAGACAGTCAGGAGGGTCGTAAACCTTCGTTTTCGGCGCGCCTGCCGGACATACCACAGGTTTTTCTGCTTTGTTGCCGCCATTTTACTTCCTCCCTGTGACAAATTCGGCCAGACGCGAATAGAGCCACGTTATAAACAGCGTCGTCAGGATGATGATCACACCCAGCACCGCGGCTTTATCCCACTCCTGAAACAGGGTCGCCGTATTGCGCATTCGCAGGGCGATAGAAGGCGGATAGGTCGGCCCGGCTACGCTCATTATGGCGAAATCGCCAAATGCCTTGATGAACATAAGAATCATCGATACCAGAATGCCGGGCATCGCCAGCGGTACATAGATGCGGAACAGCACCGAAAAGGTCCCCGCTCCGAGATTTCGAGCCGCATCGATGGTATCATCCCGAATTGAAGCGAGAGAACTCGAAAGGATGAGCAACACGAAAGGAAGGTTCTTCCATACCTGAATGACGATAACCCCCCAACCGAACTTATCGTTCAGCATGCGCAGAGGTTTCTTGATGATCCCCAGAGCAAGCAGGGCCTCGTTCACGATCCCGTGATAGGAGATCAGGTTGATGATAAGGAAGGCTGCCACGAGGGCTGGAATGAAAAGCGGAATTTTTATGAGAGAAGCAAGAAAGCGTTTCCCGGCTCCGCCTTTACGGAGGAAAAGCGCTATCGGAAAAGCGAACAGAAGTGTCCCGACCGAACTCAGGAGACCTATTTTTAGCGAGAAGAGAATTGAATCGAGAGATTCCTTATCGTGAAAGATCGCCTTCCAGTTTTCGATGGTAAACTGCGATTTTCCAGTGACGCTCAATACACCGAAACTCTGCGTGATCGTTATGAAAATCGATGAGCCGATAAACAGCAGAATGAAGCCAACTCCAGGTATCAGGAGCAGATAATCGATTGAAGAAACATTCTTGCGTTCCATAGCCGCTTACTCCAAGAACTGGAAGGCCGTCTCATCAATGCTGAACACGGCAAGATCCCCCGGCTTGAGCTTTGCAGTGCTCTCCGCGCGCGCCCTCAGCCTTGTGCCCTTCGCATCCAGGAAAAGATCAATGGCGTCGCCCATAAAAATGGCGTGCTGAATTGTCACCGATACTTTATTCGGACCTCCTTCACGATACTGCACCACATTCTCAGGCCTAAAGCTGAATCTGACAGTGTCGCCGACGCTGGCGCGCAGCCCCCCGGCAAATGCCCAGAACCTTCCGAATGGCAATTCAAGCTGTACCTGATTCTCCTTTCGCGCCACCACCTGTCCACTCAGAATGTTTGCAAGGCCGATAAAGCCCGCAACAAAGCTCGTCATAGGATGAAGGTAAATGGACTGCGGGTCTCCCACCTGCTCGATTTGTCCTTGATTCATGACCACGATCCGGTCTGAAATCGCGAGCGCTTCATCCTGGTCGTGCGTGACATAAATCGAGGTGATGCCGAGACGTTTCTGCATTTCCTTGATTTCGACGCGGACCTGCACCCTCAACTTGGCGTCGAGGTTCGAAAGGGGTTCATCGAACAACAGGATGTCGGGCTGTGTGACGATAGCGCGCGCCAGCGCGACTCGCTGCTGCTGGCCGCCCGAAAGCTGGCCGGGCATACGTTTTTCCATGCCTGAAAGACTCATCATTTCCAGCGCCTGAGCGACCCTCTTTTTCTGCTCGGGCTGAGGTATCTTGCGCATCTTCAGTCCGAAAGCGATATTGTCCCAAACGTTCATATGCGGGAAAAGCGCATAAGACTGGAAGCACATGGAAGTATTTCGCTTTGCGGGAGGGATATTGTTCATGAGCTTGTCATTGAAGTAAATCTCGCCCTCATCCGGCTGGTAGAACCCCGCGATTGTGCGGAGGGTGGTCGTCTTGCCACAACCCGAAGGCCCCAGGAGGGTAACGAATTCACCCTCCTCGACTTCGAGACGCACATGATTCACTGCAGCAACGTTGTCGAATTTCTTAACCAGGTCTTTCAGAATCAGTCTCGACATAATCTCTCTCCCGATATCCAGTGTCTTATAGTTCTCCCCCGGGTCCGAAAACAGTGTCCCATAGACCACGAATCGCGCTCAACGAGGCTCCGGAATCGCCTGCGGGGCTGAATTCAAATCCCACGTAACCCTGATAGTTCCTTCTTTTCAGCTCCGCGAGCACGTCGCCCCATTTGCCGCGGCCAGTCCCCGGCTCGTGCCGTCCAGGAAAGTCGGCGATATGGACATGGCCGATGAGGTGAGAATATCGACGGACAATCTCCACCGGGTCCTCCCCCATGAGCGCAAGGTGATAGAAATCACAGAGAATGCGAAGCCGCGGGTCGGCAACTTCTTCGACAATTTCAACTGCGGAGGCCATCGACGCAAGATAGTATCCCGCATGGTCGAGCACGGTGTTCAGAGGTTCCAGCACGATCAGAAAATCGTCCGGCACAATTCGCATGATCATCCTGAGTCCCGCCACCACATTTCGGCGCTTCTCTTCATCCGGAATATGCGCGCAGGAGTGCAGGACTCGACCGCCTTCACCCAGTTCATTGGTGAGCACCATTAGAGTCTGCGTATCCAGTCTTCGGGCGGCCGGGATAGTGTCTTCAATGTCCTGGAAAAGAACCGAGTGCGTTGATGCATCTATGAGGTCACCGGAGCGTTGCCCGCTGAAATTGACGATCCTGATGCCCTTTCCTTTAGCGGTCTCGGCAATCGTGTTGAGATTCTTGTCCTTCCAGCTCCAGAATTCGACATAGTGAAACCCGTTGTCCGCGATCCTGCTTATTTTTCTCTCGGGACTCTCCTTCGGGTAGAGCATCTCGAAGCAAATCGCCGGCTTCATTGTACGGCCTCCTTGGGAAGCGCCTCTATCATGCGCGTCATCCACGCAATCGCGGCTGGATAAAAGTCCTTGAACCGGGGCTGAATCTCCATCATCAACACTCCCTTATACGAAGGGGCGAACTCAGGGAATAACCTGGGATATGGAATGCTTCCCCAGCCCGGCACCAAATGAAGATCCCCCGTACCCTGGAAAATCGTATCGATCGGTCTGAGATTCTGTCCTGAAACCCTGCCGAAATTATCGTGGATATGAACATGGACAAGATGTGGCAGCACGGCCCGAAGGGCCTCCTCAATAGAGAATCCTCCTTCATTCGCACTGATGAACGCATGGCCGAAATCAAAGCAGATGCCGACAGCGGGAGAGTTCACCGCCGAAATGACCGCCACGAGCTGACGCGGATCAATCCGATATGTTTTCTCGCCGGTGCCTTGCCTGAAGATGTTTTCAACCGCAACCGTGACCCCCCTCTGTCGGGCAAAATCGGCGATTTCCCCGAGCCTCTCAATCTCTTTCCCCCACAGTTCCAGGACTGATTTCCGGTCAGACGCATCGGCATATCCAGTCGATACGCGATGCGCTGGGCCCTCGATCCAGCTGCCATGATAGACGACAATGCCGGCCCTGATCTCGGTGGCAAAATCGATTGTTGCTCGCAGGGCGGCGGCGTGAACCTCCGGATTACTGGCATCCTCAAGATTGAGAGCGTCCGGCGCATGCACAGTATACGAAAAGGGGTACTTCTCAAGAATACGCTTTACTTTTTCTAGGCAGGGCAACGCAAGATTGCCATTGATAATACAATCGAGTCCATGTACTGGTATTTCGACATGCGAAAATCCCGCGGCCTGAAATTCTCTCAACATTGAGTCGAGCACTAAAAGATTGCCATTAATGGTGCCCGAATCAGCATTGATCCCGATTTGTAGCGACATCGTTGTCTAGTGTAGAGCTGAAAACGTTTTCAAACAAGTTGTACAACAGATTTTTGAGATAAAAAATCATTAATGTTTAGTTAATTAAAAAACAAAGGACCATGCGCAGGTATGCTGGTCTCCATCATGGGCAAAAGGCAACGCAGGCTGCATGCAAATATACCGTTTACAAAAATAGCCCCATGCACACAAGGTCATCGTAGCGATCTTCGAATTTGCGTTTCTTGAGTCGAATACCTTCTTCGAAAAAACCTTCCTTTATATAGAGGGCGCGGGCGGCGGTGTTGGACGCGAAGACTTCAAGCTCGAGTTTTTCTATACCGAGAGATTCGGCGTTTTCGATGCATGCATCCATGAGGGCACTGCCAATCCCTTGACCGCGGAATTCCTTTTTCACGCCCATGCCGAGCGTCGCGGTATGGGCAATCTCCGAAAAACCACCCCGATTGAAATCGATCCAGCCAAGAAGAGTGCCCTGTTCATCGAAGGCGCCCCAGATGGGGCTCGACATCTCTTCGTGACGCTCGATGTATTTCTTTGTATCTTCGAGGGAAAAACGCAACGTCGAAAACAGGTACTGCCCCTCGTCCTTGATTTCATCGACGAGCGAATGATACACAGCCGCATCTTCCAAGCGAATCGCACGAATATTGAAATTCATAACTGCCTCAGTAAACCTTTACCGCCCTTCCGGGATAAAGCGCAAGCGTCGCGTCTACGAAATCCGCCCCACAAGGCCGCGCCAACGCTCAAGTATAGCGTCCATGTCAGCGTTCATCGCCGGGTCAGGCGTTTTACGCTCGGGATGGGCGTCGAACCACGCGAGAGAACGGCGGATGCCCTCCGCGAAACACACGCGCGGCGCAAAGCCCGGCACGAACCGCCGTATCTTCGAATTATCGAACAGCACGCTCACCGCCTTATCGCCCAAAAGTCCGGCGCCGCGCTCCGGCCGCACCTTCGCGATAAAGTCCGAAGGAATATGCACGATTTTCGGCCATACGCCGAGCGCCTCCGCAATAATCATGTGTATGGCCTCCCATGTCAGATGCTCGTCTGAAGTAATGTGAAAAGCTTCACCAAGCGCGGCGGGGTTGCCCAGCAGTCCCACAAGACCCACCGCAAAATCCGACGCATGCGTGAGCGTCCACAGCGACTGCCCATCGCCCGGAACCACCACCTCC
>JAJFUL010000267.1 GCA_021372425.1 Spirochaetaceae bacterium | reverse complement strand
ATTCCGATCGAGCCATGAACCACCTTCCAGCCTATTTACGCGCGAATCCCAGCTTGCTGATTCAAAACTTGCCGGCCCGGATCAGCCAAGGGCTTGCCAGAGTGGTTTTGGCCTTTCACTCGGCCTTGGAAAGGAAAAGCCGCTTTCGCCATTGGGAAAGCATTGTCCGGACTGGTTCGGAAGCCCAATCTGGATAAGTCCAAGGGAGTGCATGAAAAGTGCCTCTCTCATAAATGAGGGTCAACTCCGCAAAAATGCCATCACTCAGGGCTATCCTGTGTGCGCGGTCTTTTGTGGTGGCAAGAACGAACCTCCCCGGTGCGAGCAATCCTGGATCCAGGTTTACGCGACGCTTTCCACCTATCGAGAAAGCTGTCTCGATCCTGTTGGCTTCCTGCTTAATTTCGGAAAGCCTGGACGGATCGACGAAGTCTCTGAACATCAAGTAAAATCTGAGTATTCCCGCGCCCATTTCCTCATCGTAATAATCAGTCCAACGGAAATCCTCGGACTTACTTGCCAGCTCGAGGGGCCCGAAGGACCCGGCAAGACGCTCACCGATCGGGGCAAAGTCCTCGCCGCGGCTCAGGAGAACCCCCATCACGAGAATTTCATTTTCAAAGCTTCTGCTTGTTCCCATATCGATTGCCTTCCTTCTGATTTTATCGCATACTTCAAGGCAATGAAAACACGCATCCTTGCCTTCCTGATGATTTTCACGGCTTTGTCGCTGGCCGTGGCCGACAATGCCAGTCCTGACGAACTGGTGACGGTTTTCAACAAGTCGCCACTGGAATTCGACATCCACAAATCAATCTATTCGACCGAAGCCCAGGTCTTCACGGCGCTTTACGAAGGCCTCTGCAGCTATGACCCGGCATCGCTCGATCCTGTTGCGGCGGCAGCTTCCTCTTGGACAAAGTCCGCCGACGGCAAGACCTACACCTTCACCATAAGGGAAAACGCCCGCTGGTCAGATGGCAGCCCCCTCACTTCACAGGATTTCAGAAATTCATGGCTGCGAATGCTCAAGCTCAATGCAGACTACGCCACCTTCTTCGACATCATCGAAGGGGCCCACGCCTATCGGTTGGGTACCAGCACAAATCCCGAAAGCGTTGGAATAAGCTGTCCTGACATGAAAACCCTTGTCGTGAAGCTCATCAGGCCTGCAGCCTATTTCACGCGTCTGCTCTGCCACCATTCTTTCGCTCCCATCCATCCTTCGATGCTCGAAGAGGAATCGTGGAGCGAATGGATACCCTTCCCCGTCAACGGTCCTTACCGTTTCTCGAGCTATGACGGGGATTCCCTCCGCCTTGAAAAGAATCCTTTTTACTGGGACGAGAAATCGGTTTCCATACCCAAACTGACCATGCTTTTTACCGACGATGACGCCGAAGCCTCGCGCATGTTCAATAATGACGAAGCCCAATGGCTCGCCGGCCCAGGCGATTACGATACAGTTCTTCTCCAGGAGGCCATCCAGGTCAACCCGATCTTCGCTACCCATTACTGGTACTTCAATTGCGGCAAAGCTCCCTGGGACGATGCACGGGTACGGAAAGCCCTTGCCCTGCTTGTGCCATGGAACACCGTCAGAGACAGCGAACTGTATGCCGTGACGGCAGAAACCCTTGTCCTGCCATTGCCAGGATACAGCGAAGCAAAAGGAATATCTGAAGCGGACAAGACGAAAGCCTTCGGCCTGCTCGAGGAAGCCGGCTTCCCTGAAGGCGCGGGCTTGCCTGAACTGCAGATGTGTTTCGCGGACGGAAACGATCCGCTGCGAGTTGCCACAGCCTTCAAATCAGCCTGGACCGAGGCGATCCCCTCGCTCAGGGTCAAGCTCGTTCCCATCAGATCCGTGAAGTATTACGCCTTGATCAAGAGCGGGGAAAT
>JAJFUL010000258.1 GCA_021372425.1 Spirochaetaceae bacterium | reverse complement strand
TACCGGTGTGGAACTTTGACGACATCGGGATGGACGAGGCGAATGCCGGTCTCAATGGCTCGCCGACTCGCGTGAAGCAGTCCTTCACCAAGGGAGCCAAATCTGCCGGCAAAGTATACGAGGTCGATGCCCAGGAAGGGGCGAAGATCATCGTGGAAAAGCTGAAGGAAAAGTTCATTATCGGACGTTAGGCCGGGCGCCGGCAGCGCCTTTATTTTTTGTAATTATTTATAAGGAAATGATATATGAATATTGATGAATACAAAGGCGTACTGGTCTTCGCCGAGCAGCGGGGCGGACAAGTCCAGAAGATAGCCTATGAGCTCCTCGGTGCAGGCCGGAGCATAGCCGACAGCCTTGGGGAACCGCTTCTCGCGATGCTCGCCGGCTCTGGCCTGACTGATGCGCAGACCGCCGACCTGGTCGCGGCTGGTGCGGACGAAGTCATACTACTTGATGACGAGTCGCTGGCCGACTACATGACCGAACCCTATGCCAAGGCGCTTGTCGCCGTCATCAGGGAGAGAAAGCCCTCGGTCTGCCTCGTCGGCGCGACAACTATCGGGCGGGACCTGGCCCCGCGGGCAGCCGCTCGACTTGGAACGGGCCTCACGGCGGACTGCACGGGCCTGGCCGTAGAAGAGGAAACCTGCAATCTGCTCATGACAAGGCCGGCTTTTGGTGGAAACATCATGGCGACCATCGTCTGCCCTGAGCATCGTCCACAGATGTCGACGGTGCGGCCCGGCGTCATGCGGCGACTTGCGAAGGACCCTGCACGCCAGGGGAAAATGTCGCGTTTTGTCCTCGCCTTCGAGCCATCTGACCGCACTGTAGAAATCCTCGAAACCGTAACCGAGAAAGTGGAAAAAAAGAATATCGAGGACGCCTCGATTCTTGTGTCGGGAGGCCGCGGCCTCGGCAGCGAGGAGAATTTCGAAAAACTGCAGGGACTTGCCACTGAGCTGGGTGGTCTTGTTTCGGCAAGCCGAGCCGTTGTCGATTCAGGCTGGGCAAGCCAGGACCGGCAGGTGGGCCAGACCGGCAAGACTGTGCGGCCCGATCTTTACCTGGCCTGCGGTATCTCCGGCATGATCCAGCATATCGCCGGCATGGAAGACTCTGACTACATCATCGCAGTCAACAAGAACGCCGATGCGCCCATTTTCGGCTATGCCGACCTTGGCATCGTGACTGACGTGAACAAGCTTGTTCCCGCTCTGATTGACGAATTGAAGACAGCCAAAGCCCAGAGTTGAACCTGGCCTTCCACCAGATTTATGTTTGTGGCACCGACCCCGGCAGCGTTGACAAGGAGCCGAAGGCAGGTATAATTGCGTTAGCGCTAACGTTACTCCGGGCGCGGAACAAGTGGTTCCGGCGAGGCCGGATTCAGCAAGGAGGCGGGTAGTGGATTTGTTCAGAGGCAGCACCTCGGTACTTCCGCAGGACGATGCAAGAGCAGTCTTCGAGAAAGCCTTCGCCAGCGAGCACCTTGACGGCAAGTCCGTCCTTTTCATAATTCCCGATTCCACGAGGTCTTTTCCCTCGAATTTCGTCTTCACTGCCATTCACGGGATCCTGTCGGGAAAAGTCAGGAAACTCGATTTCCTCATCGCGTTAGGCACGCATCGGGCGATGAGCGACGAAGCGATCAATTCGATGCTCGGCGTCACGGCGGAGGAGATGCGCAGCACTTTCTCCGATGTGCGGATTTTCAACCATCGTTGGGATGATCCGGATGCGCTCAGGCAAATAGGGATCATAGGCAGCGCGCGCATAGCCGAGCTTACGGACGGCCGCTTCGCCCAGGAAGTGCCGGTTGCCGTAAACCGGATGCTGTTTGACTACGACAGGATCATCATCGTGGGGCCCGTCTTCCCCCACGAGGTCGTCGGCTTCTCCGGTGGACACAAATACATATTTCCCGGCGTGGGCGGGGCAGATTTCATAAACTTCTTCCACTGGTTCGCGGCAGTCATCACCAGCCCCAAGATCATCGGCAACCGGGACACGCCGGTTCGCGCACTCATCGAAGAGGCAGCTTCGATGCTGCCATTCAAGGTGGCAGCCCTCTGCCTTTCGGTGGTCGGCAGCGAACTCATGGGCGTTTCGTGGTCGGATTCTGCCTACAATGCATGGACCAAGGCCTGTGAACTCTCGCGGCAACTGCACATCGTTTATTGTAAAAGCCCCTACAAATCGGTCTTGGCCTGCGCGCCGCCCATGTACGACGAGCTATGGACGGGCGGCAAGTGCGCCTACAAGACCGAATGCGTGGTCGCCGACGGCGGCGAAATCGTCATCTTTGCTCCTCACATAAAGGAAGTCTCTTTCGTTCATGGCAAGATCATCGATATGATCGGCTATCATACACGCGATTATTTCCTCGCCCAATGGGATCGCTTCAGGAATTACCCCTGGGGAGTGATCGCCCATTCGACCCATGTGAAGGGCATCGGAACCTACGAAAACGGCGTCGACAGGCCGAGAATCAATGTAAAGCTGGCTACGGGTATCCCGCGCGAGCGCTGCGAGCGCATCAACCTGGGCTGGGTGGATTACCGGAATATAGACAAGGCAGACTGGCAGGGGAAAACAGATCGGCTCTGCCTCTCTCGTGCCGGGGAAATCCTCTACAGGCTGGAAGACCCACCAGCCTGGCAGAAACTCTAGGAGCCGGGGAAAAAGGAGCAGGCGATGGGAGAAGCAGATATCGGGTTGATAGGGCTTGCGGTGATGGGGGAGAATCTCGTTCTCAATATGGAGAGCAAAGGTTTTGCGGTTGCCGTGTTCAACCGCACAGTCCAGAAAGTGGACGATTTTGTGGCAGGGCGGGGTGCGGGCAAGAGAATAACCGCCTGCCATTCGGTCGGGGAGCTGGCGTCTTCCCTCAAGAGTCCGCGGAAAGTGATGATGATGGTGAAGGCCGGTGCCGCAGTGGATGAGACGATCGAGCATCTGCTGGGCGTCCTGTCGCCTGGCGATATCATAATCGATGGCGGCAATTCGAATTACGAAGATACGATCAGGCGGACCGCGTATATCGAAAGCAAGGGTCTTCTCTATATTGGGGCGGGCGTTTCGGGAGGGGAGGAGGGTGCACTGCTGGGGCCTTCGATCATGCCGGGGGGTTCGCCGGAAGCCTGGCCCGAAGTGAAGTCCATCCTCCAGGCGATCGCGGCCAAGGTCGAGGATGGCTCGCCCTGCTGCGAGTGGGTCGGCGAAAACGGCGCCGGCCACTTCGTCAAGATGGTGCATAACGGCATCGAATACGGCGACATGCAGATCATTTCGGAAGTCTACCAGCTCATGCGCGACCTGCTCGGAATGTCACCCGACGAGATGAGCGAAGTCTATGCCGAATGGAACTCAGGCGACCTCGACAGCTACCTCGTCGAGATCACCGCCAACATCCTCAGGGTGAAGGATGCTGATGGCAGTCCCCTTGTCGACAAGATACTCGATGCGGCAGGCCAGAAGGGTACGGGGAAGTGGACAGGCATCGCTGCCCTCAACCAGGGCGTGCCCCTCACGCTCATCACCGAAGCGGTATTCGCGCGCTGCCTTTCTTCCGAAAAGGACGAGCGCATGGAAGCGGCGGTGGCTTATGGATCGGCGCAAGCCTATGGGCAGGCACCGGCGAAGGCAGCCACGGCGGGCGGCAGTTTTCCTCAGGATCGCGCCGCTTTCATCGCCAAGCTCAAGGATGCGCTCTATGCCTCCAAGATCATCTCTTATACCCAAGGCTTCCTCCTGCTCCGCGCTGCCGCGAAGGAATATGGCTGGAACCTCAACTATGGCGGCATCGCCCTCATGTGGCGGGGTGGCTGCATAATCCGGTCGGCCTTCCTCGGGAAGATCAAGGAAGCTTTCGATGCGGAGCCGGCGCTGCCGAACCTTCTGCTGGCGCCTTTCTTCAAGGACAAGATTGAGAAGGCCGAAGCAGGCTGGAGGTATGTGATCGGAGCCGCCGTGGCCAATGGCGTGCCGGTCCCCGCGATGTCCGCAGCGCTTTCATATTTCGATGGTTACCGCTGTGCGCGTCTCCCGGCCAACCTCATCCAGGCCCAGCGGGATTATTTCGGTGCCCATACCTATGAGCGTGTCGACGCGCCGCGCGGCACGTTCTTCCATACGAACTGGACCGGCCACGGCGGCTCGACTGCCTCCACGGCCTATAATGCCTGAACAAGGAGAGCCTATGTCGAAACTGAACATCCCCCCAGCCGAGGGGAAGAAACATGATTTTCTCGCCCTGGGCGCCCTCGTCACGCGGCTCGATCCCGGCATCGTCCCCTTTTCCATGGCGAATCATTACGACCTGTATGTCTCGGGCGGCGAGTATAATGTGGCCGCGAACCTGTCCCGCTGCTTCGGCATGAGGACGGCCATAGCGAGTGCCATGGTGGACAACCTGCCGACGGGGCTCAAGGTGCGGAATTCGGTGTGCGAAGCAGGTGTTGATGCCTATTATGTTCACTTCAAGCACGATGGCGTGCGCGGGCCGAACATAGCCCAGACCTGGAGCGACCGGGGACAGGGCGTGCGTGCGCCGGTCGTCTTCTACAATCGCGCCAATGAAGCGGCCGCTCTTCTCAAGCCGGGCAGCTTCGACTGGGACGCGATTTTTGCGGAAGGCGTCCGTTGGTTCCACTCGGGCGGGATCTTTTCAGCCCTCTCTCCGACGACGCCCGAGCTTGTCATCGAAGGCATGAAAGCCGCGCACAAGGCGGGAGCCGTCACTTCCTTCGACCTGAACTACCGGGCCAAGCTCTGGGCGGCTTCGGGTGGAGTCAATGCGGCGGAAGTGCTGGGCCGTATCGTTGAAAACGTGGATATCCTTGTCGGAAATGAGGAAGACCTCCAGCTCGGTCTCAGGCTGGAAGGCCCCAAGACCGGAAGAGTGGCATCGAAACTCGATCCCTCAGCCTTCCTCGGCATGATGGAAGAAGTGCACAGGCGCTTCCCGAACGTGAAGGCTGTCGCGACCACCCTGCGCGAAGTGCATTCTGCGAACCGCCACGACTGGAGCGCCGTGCTCTGGCTGGATGGCCAAAGCTATGTCGCCCCCGTCTGTGAACTCGATGTATACGACAGAATCGGCGGTGGCGACGGTTTCGCAGCTGGTCTTTTCTACGGCCTCATGGCAGGGAAGAGCCCCGAAGAGGCGCTGCGCCTCGGCTGGGCGCACGGTGCACTCCTCACCACTTTCCCGGGCGACACCACGATGGCAAGCCTCGACCAGGTCGAAGCTTTCGCTGTGGGCGGTTCCGCCCGCATTCAGCGCTAGGAAGCGTTTCGCCGCTAGATATTGTCCACAAGGTAGCCGCCGTCTATCGGTATGGTGACGCCCGTCACAAAGCCCGAGGCAGCGTCGCTGGCAAGGTAGATGGCCGTTCCGACGAGTTCCTGCATGTCGCCGAAGCGCCCGAAAGGCGTACGCGCGATGATCGATTTCCCGCGCGCCGTAAGTTCGCCGGTCTTTTCATCGATGAGCAAGGCTCTGTTCTGATTTCCGATGAAGAATCCGGGCGCCAAGCCATTCACCCTGATACCTTCCGGCGCGAACTCCTTTGCAAGGGCTTCTGTCATGTTGAGCACGGCTGCCTTGGCGGCATCGTAGGCCCAGACGCCGGACAGCGGCACATAGCTTCCCATCGATGACATAGTGATGATAGAGCCCTTAATGCCCTTGGCGATCCAGTAAATAGCGAAGGCGCGGGTCGGAGTGACCATGCCGGCCATCAGGTTGTTGTCGATTATTTCCATGAACAGCTTCTCATCGATGTCGACAAAGGGCATTTTGCCGCGGTTGCCTCCAACGCCGTTGACCAGGACATTGGGCTGGCCAATGAGTTTCTCGGTCTCGGCGATGGCAGCCACGCATGCGGCTGAATCGGCCGTGTCTACGGTGACGGCTTCGATACGGCCGGCGCCTCCTGAAAGCGAAGCTCGTATCTTTTTTGTGGCTTCTTCCATCGGATGATTAGTGCCGCGCCCCCATATGCAGACATCTGCGCCGGCGTTCGCAAGGCCTGTGGCCAGCACCGAAGGAATTCCGCCTGCACCTCCCGTGACGACGACACGTTTCCCCTTGAGGGAGAACATTTCTTCGAGATACGACATGGGGCCTCCATTCAAACCGGAAAATCAAACCAGCAAGAGCGGCGCGATATGCCGCTTCCAAAGATTTGCCGTGACATTGCGCGACACCGAGGGCTCGTTTGCGGCCAGCGCGTCGAGATAACGGCTGCCCATCTTCGCCGCGACCGGGAAGGCGACATGGACCAACTGTCTCATGTCGGGATTGAATCCGGGATTGGAAGGATCATGGCGCAGCGCCGCGACGAACTGGCCGCCTTCCCACCTTTCCACTTCTTCCGGAGCGGGCAGATGTTGGCGATCGATGCTGACGACGGTGAGGTAGGGCGCCGTGACCTGGTCAATCTGCTCAAATGCCGCCCGGTAAACGGCTTTGGCCATGACGAGGCCGTCGCCTCCGCTCTCGGCCAGGCCGACGATTTCCTCGAGCCAGGTCGTTCCGGCCGTCTTGAGGTGGATGCCTGCGTCATGCTTCCGGATGATGGAGCCGATGCCTCCGTACAGACTGAACTTGTCGCTGCCGGAATGAATGGACAACTTGAGGCTGGACGGCAGGCCGAGAGCGGCAGGCGCCCATTTCACGACGCGGATATCTTCCTCGAATTCGCTCATGAAAAGTCCAAGATCGCCCAGGTAATCCACGCCTTTGTTGAAACGGCCAGAGAATTTTGGCGCTATAGTCTGGACGGGGACGCCCTGGTCGGCCAGCGCCGCGAGGATGACGGCGAGCTCAGGCGGGCTCTGTGGCCTGTCTGTTTCGTCCATGGACACTTCGGTGATGAAATCGTCCGCGCCTCGCAGCTCCACAATCCGCCGGTAGATTTTCCCGGCCTGGTTCGCAGCCGCGAGGTAGCGGCTGGCTGCTGCCTGCATCGCTTCCCGATCGAGCCGCGCCGGGGCTCCCTGCTCGGAGAGCAGGCCACCGTGCAGCTTCATGAATTCGTCTACCGCCTCGGTGTCGGGTTTTGCCCCGATGAAGTCGGCTACGTCGAGGGTGAAATAATCGCAGAAGGGGGCGAAGCGCTCCACCGTCGCAAGGCCTATGTGGTCGGCATCGACGTGGTAAGGGCCGTTCCAGCGCGCCGCGCAGATCGCGCGGTCGGCGGCCTCCCTCTGGTCCGCCGGGCTGCTCCCGATGAACATGTGCTCGCGGCTGCTCTTGTTCCACACGATGGCGGCCACGATACCCTGTTCCCGGGCCTTTCTGAATGCCGCGATCTGCGCGGCGCCCTGGCGGCCGAACCTGTCTCCTGTCCCGATGGAATATTTTTCAATGAGCTTCATGATCTTTCTCCCATCAGATGGATGGTCAATTACGTTAGCGCTAACGTAATTGTACTTGCGTTTCCGGGAATGTCAATGCTAGACTGTCTTTAAGGAAGGACAAATGCGCAACTGTACTCTTGAGGATGTAGCGAATGCGGTCGGCGCCTCAGCCATGACTGTATCGCGAGCGGTCAATGGCCGCCCTGGCGTCGGCCCCGAATTGCGCAGCCACATTCTCGAAACGGCCGGCAGTCTCGGCTATCGTCCCAACCGCATCGCCAGAGGCCTTGCCAGCAACAGGACTTCGACGCTTGGAATCGTGATTCCCGACATATCGAATCCTTTCTTCTCGATCCTGGTGAAGGGGGCGATCGATGTCGCCCGCGCCGCGGACAAGAATGTCTTCATCATGAACACCGATGAGGAGCCTGCTCTCGAGAAAACTGCCCTGGCATCGCTGGCAGGCGAGGCGATCGATGGCGTGATCGTCGCTGGTTCGCGCCTTTCGAAGGCCGCCCTGGAAGCTGCCGTTTCTGGTTTCGATGCAGCGGTACTGATCAACCGGCCTTCCGCAGGTCCACACATCGATTCCGTCAGCGTGGATGACAAGGCCGGAGCCATGGATGCCGTTGCCTACCTAATCGGCAAAGGGCGTCGCCGCATCGCCTGCATCGCGGGGCCAAAGGCATCTGTAAGCGGCCGCAGGCGGCTTTTGGGCTATCGGCACGGCCTCGAGGCCGGCGGTCTTCCCTTCAATCCTGTTTTGGTGGAGCGCTGCACGCCGACGCTGGATGGAGGGGCCCTGGCGCTCAGTTCCCTGATTGCCCGCGTTCCTTCCATTGACGCCGTCATCGCCTACAACGATGTAGTGGCCATCAGCGCAATACAGGCTCTCATGGAATCAGGCCGATCGGTTCCCGGCGATGTTGCGGTCATCGGATCTGACGATGTCCCCTTCGCAAGCCTTGTCCGTCCGACGCTCAGCACCATCAGAGTGGATATCGCCGCATTGGGGAGGATCGCCATGTCGCGCCTCCTTGCGCTCGGCGAAGGTGGGGAACTCAGTCCATCGCCTGAGATAAGTCCCGAACTCATCGTGAGGGAATCAGCCTAGCGGTGCCAAAACGCCATGACAGTCTGCAGGGAGGTCCCCGGGAGCCCTGCTATCTTTCCGGACCAGGAGCGAAGCTATGAAGACATTCATGGGCGAGGACTTTCTCCTTTCCAACGCCACTGCGGAGCGGCTCTATGAGGGATATGCCAGGAACGAGCCGATTTTCGATTATCACTGTCATCTTTCGCCTGCAGAAATTGCTGCCAACAGGCGCTTCGATACGTTGACAGAAGTCTGGCTCGGCGGGGACCATTACAAGTGGCGGGCAATGCGCGCCAACGGAGTTGATGAAAGGCTCATCACTGGCGATGCCGATCCATACGATAAATTCCTCGCCTGGGCCGGGACGATCGAGAATCTCGCAGGGAATCCGCTCTACCATTGGACTCATCTCGAGTTGAAGCGGTATTTCGGCATCGAGACTATCTTCAGCATCAAGACCGCACCCGCGATCTGGAAGGAAGCGAACGCGAAGCTTGCCACGGAAGAGCTCATGGTGCGCGGCATCCTGAGAAAATTCAATGTCTACGCGGTCGGTACTACAGATGACCCCGCCGACACCCTGCAGTACCACGCTTCCATCGCCGAGGGGACAGCCCCGATCGGAAAAATCAGCACCAAGGTACTGCCTTCCTTCCGCCCAGACAAGGCGATCAATATCGACAGGAAGGATTTTCCCAGCTATATCGGGCGGCTGGGCGAGAGCGCTGGCTTGCGGATTGAGAAGGCGCAGGACGTGCTGGATGCGCTTTCGAAGCGGCTCGATTTCTTTGTCGGACAGGGCTGCAGGGCTTCCGACCACGCTCTGGAATGGGTGCCTTTCGTGCCGAAAAGCGATGCGGAAGTGAATGCAGTTTTTACGAAGGCCATGTCTGGCGAGGCTGTCAGCCGCGAGGAAGCGGACGCCTACCGCACTTTCATCCTCTGTGGCCTGGCGCACGAATATGCGGTGCATGGCATCGCCATGCAGCTGCATCTCAATTCGCTGAGGAATGCCAATACGGCGATGTTCGCGAGGATGGGTCCCGATACGGGCTATGATTCCGTCCACGACCATCCGGTCGCAGAAAATCTAGCCTCCTTCCTGGGCCGAATCGCGGCGGCGGGCGATCTCCCCAGAATGGTCGTGTACTCGGCCAACCCCAAAGACTACTATCCTCTTGCCACGCTGGTAGGGAGCTTCCAGGGCGGCAGGTTTTCCGGCGGCGGCGTGACAGTGGCTCCCGGCAGGATGCAGCTTGGCCCGGCCTGGTGGTTCAGCGACCATCGCGACGGGATGGAAGAGCAGATGCGGGTCCTTGCGAACGTCGGCCTCCTGTCGCGGTTCATCGGCATGCTCACCGACTCGCGCAGTTTCCTGTCGTATTCGCGGCATGAATATTTCAGGCGCATTCTTTGCAACATGATCGGCACCTGGATCGAGGAAGGGGAACTGCCCAATGACCTTGATTTCGCCGGCGGAATTGTCCGGAATATTTCTTTTGCGAATGCGAAGGATTATTTCCTCGGCTGAAACCGGAATTCTTCACTGCCCGCAGCTTTCCTGCATCGCAGCTATCCGGTCGCGCAGCCTGAGGTCGATGCATTTTCTCGATTTGGCATCCAGCTTCCAGGCTTCGATCGGCTCGCCGAACTGCACCAGTACCTGCTGACCGGGTACTATGCTGAGGCCGCCGGGGCGCATCACCTTATTCGTCCCGCACAGGCTGACCGGCACGATGGGAACATGAGCGAGGATTGCCGAATGGATTCCGCCCCGCTTGAATTTCGCAAGGTCCTTCCCCTGGTTGATGTAGCCTTCCGGAAACAACAGGAGGCTTTTCCCTCCCTTGAGGCGCTCGACCATCAGCCGGAAGGCCGAGAACTCGGCTGCAGCGTTGCCCTGCTCGACAAAAATGGCGCCGGTCAGGCGCATCCAGTAGGAGAGAACCGGTATCCTGCGGAATTCGTTGTTGGCCACGACGCCGGTGCAGACAGGAAGGAGGGAATACAGGACTGCGATATCGAAAGGGGAAAG
>JAJFUL010000247.1 GCA_021372425.1 Spirochaetaceae bacterium | reverse complement strand
TCGATCTCTTTTTTGAAGATGATGTTGGCTGCGCCCTCGGGCCCCATAACGGCGATCTCAGCGGTCGGCCAGGCAAAGACTTGGTCCGCACCCAGGTGTCGAGAGCACATCGCGATGTAGGCGCCACCGTATGCCTTGCGCAGAATTACGGTCAACTTGGGCACTGTCGCCTCTGAATACGCATAAAGCAACTTTGCACCGTGCCGTATAACGCCACCATGCTCCTGGCCGACGCCAGGCAGATAGCCGGCAGTGTCGGCGAGCGTCAAGAGAGGAATATTGAAAGCGTCGCAAAAGCGGATAAAGTGCGAGGCTTTATCCGATGCATTGATGTCGAGCACGCCCGCGAGATACCGCGGCTGATTGGCGACGATGCCTATGGACCGCCCTGCAAGGCGCGCAAAGCCGGTGACGATATTTTTCGCATAATTGGGCTGCACTTCGAAAAAATCCGAGGAATCCACAAGCCGTCCGATGATATCGCGTACATCGTAGGGTTTATTCGGGGAATCCGGCATGAGGGCAGCAAGAGAATCGTCGATGCGGTTCGGATCGTCGCCGACATCTATAAAGGGCGGATCCTCGACATTGTTCTGCGGCAGATAGGAGAGCAGTTTTCGAATCGCCTCGATGGTCGACTGCTCATCGGGGAAACTGAAGTGCGCCACGCCCGAAACTTCCGAGTGCACGCGGGCGCCCCCCAAGTCTTCTGCGCTCACTTCTTCACCAGTCACCGCCTTGATGACCTGCGGCCCGGTGATGAACATGTTGCTGGTTCCCTCGGTCATAAACACAAAATCGGTGAGCGCGGGGGAATAGACCGCGCCTCCGGCACAAGGCCCCATGATGACAGAAATCTGAGGAATGACGCCCGATGCACAGGTGTTGCGGTAAAAAATTTCGCCGTATCCAGAGAGCGCATCCACGCCTTCCTGAATCCGTGCCCCTCCCGAGTCATTGATGCCGATCAGTGGGCAGCCGATCTTCACCGCCAGGTCCATCACCTTGCATATCTTCGCAGCGTGCATCTGCCCAAGGCTCCCACCGATAACCGTGAAATCCTGAGCAAATACGCATACGTTCCTGCCGTTGATGGCCCCGTACCCCGTCACGACTCCTTCGCCCGGCGCATCGATCTTGTCCATGCCGAGCTCGGTGGCTCGGTGTTTGACAAACGCATCCAGCTCCACGAAGGTTCCCGGATCGAGCAACATCTCGATCCTCTCTCGAGCGGTCATCTTGCCTTTTTCGTGCTGTGCAGCAACCCTCTTCGGGCCGCCGCCGGCAAGCACTTTCGCTCGTCGCTCTTCGAGCTCCCTCAGTTTCTCTTCCATAAAAAACCATCCTTATTTTATTACCTCCAGCGGGGAGGTCGCGTTTCAAAACAACGGACACATCAGATTAGGGCGAATTTTACGCTCGTTCGCAGAGCTCGACAAGCACGCCTCCCGTCGCCTTGGGATGAATGAAGGCAATCCGCGCCCCGCCCGCGCCGTACCGAGGCGTCTCGTCGATGAGTCGCACCCCCTTGGCCTTGAGTTCGGCCAGCGCTTCGTCGATGTTGGCCACGCGGAACGCCAGATGGTGGACACCCTGCCCTTTCGCCACAAGGAATTTCCCGATAGGTCCCTCAGGATCGGTCGTCTCGAGCAGCTCGATTTCGCTCTCTCCCATGGGTATGAAGGCGGTCTTCACCTTCTGCTCGGCGACCTCTTCGATGCCGTGAAGAGGAAGCCCCAATATCCCTTCCCACACAGGAAGGGATGCATCGATCTTTTCGACTGCAATGCCGATATGGTCAAGCGTGAGGATCTTCATGCGTCGCTCCTTGGATCGGAATGCTGTGAAAAAGCGCCATCCCGGCGCTGTAGATGTCCAACGTGCGGGAAAACACTTGTTGCGCTAGATCATCCCAGACTTTTGAAAGCTCCGGAAGGCTCAGAAGATGGGTTATTTCGTCGAAGACGAACTGGCTCAACTGATAGCGTATGGACTCACGTCGTTTGCGCTCCAGTTCTCCGGTTTGTAGAAGCCGCTCAAAATGGTGGATAAGCGTGTCGGCAAGTTCTGGAACACCAGCCCCCGTCT
>JAJFUL010000234.1 GCA_021372425.1 Spirochaetaceae bacterium | reverse complement strand
GCAGACATATTTGCGGTAGATGCACCAGGTCATGATCTGGTCTATGACCTCGGTCGAAGAGGCGATCGCCTCTTCGATTTTTTCGGGGCTGTATTTTTCCCCATCTTCCCCGATCAGCAAAGCGCGCTTGCGCCCAACGACAACCAGGAAGCCGTCTTCGTCGAAATAGCCCAGGTCGCCAGTCCACAGCCTTCCATCCCTGAGGACCTTGGCTGTTTCGTCCGGTTCCCTGAAGTAGCCGGCCATGACATTTTCCCCGATTATAGTGATTTCCCCTATCACGCCGGCTGGCAGCTCCTGGCCGGATTCATCAAGGATGGAGCAGCTGACCGTGGGGGCGATGACGCCGGCCGTTCCCAGCTTGTGCATTCTGGGGATGTTGGAGGAGATCACCGGTGCGGCCTCGGTGAGACCATAGCCCTGGTAGACCGGGACGCCGAGCGCTGCAAAGAACTGCTGCTGCTTCAGGTCAAGCATGGCACCCCCGGAAACGCAGAAGCGAATCGATCTCCCGAAAGCTTGTCGTTTAACTTTGCCGAAAACAAAGATCCTGGCGAAAAAATAGGGAAAGAAAGCGCGTATCCTGTCGCCGACCGGTGGCTTGCGGAAACCGTCGCCATTCCATCTCATGCCCGCACGGATGCCTGCGTCGAAAATGCGCTTTGTCATAGGCCCTTTCGCTTCGACTGCGGAGCAAATCTTCTTCATGAAGTTTCCCGAAAGGGCGGGGACGGTGAAGATGAGCATGGGCTGGGCTTCTTGCATGTTTTTCAGAATATTCCGCAGCATGGCCATGTTCCCACCTCGCGCATCCACGAAGTAGAGGGCGACGCTGCAGGTGAGGGCAGTGAAGATTGCCACCGTGTGTGTGAAGGAATGATCGGCTGGGAGCATCAGCAGCATGCGGAAATGCATTGGATTGTCGAAGAGCGTGTTGGAGTCATGGCAGTTGGCCCAGTAGTTGAGGTGCGTAAGCATGATTCCCTTCGGTCTGCCTGTCGTCCCCGAGGTATAGGAGATGGTCGCCACTGTGTCTTCGGTTATGGAGGCGTGGATTGTATCGAGCCGCGTTGCCAGGGAAGAGCCGGGGGCCTCCAGTGCCGACTTCCCGTCCGCAAGGGCCTTCTTGTAGGAGGTCAGTTCCAGGTTTTCGCAGCGCCTTTCCGCGAGGCAGGTTTCAGCCCAATCGATGTCTTCATCCAGATAGAGGAGCTGCATTTTCCTGCCTGCCTGGAGCACGTTGAGCGCCTTCTCGAGGTGATTGTGGGATATGGCCAAGCCTGCTGCGTCCGAATGCTGCATTCGAAAGAGAAACTCCGGGGCAGTGAGCCGGTTGGAGAGAGGGACGGAGATCAGGCCTGCGCCGAGCATTCCCAGCTCTGCACATACCCATTCGGGGCTTCCGTCTCCAAAGAGCGCAAAAGTCTCGCCAGGCTTGAAACCGAGGCTTGTCAACCAAGCCGAGAAAAAGCGCGCCGACTCGGCCGCTTGACGGAAAGAAGTTGGCACGTAGCCCTGATCTGTTTTTTTTAGCAGATATGGTTCGTCTGGCCAATCCCTCGCCGCTTCTTCCAGCATCCTGAGGATTGTCCGATGCATGAATTTCTCCTGATCAATCACTTTGGTCTACACTAGCAGACTTGGGATGCGCGGTAAAGCGGTTTTACATCGTGAATAAGGCTTCACCCGAGTTGGGGGAACAATGTCCTGAGCGTTTCGATGTTCCTGGGATTGACCGTTGTCGAGCCTTCGGCCATATAGGAATACTCGAGTCGATCCTCGTACAGCAGGGAAACCCTGTAGCGAACGAGTTTCATGGTCGAATTGATGGTTCCATCCCTGTCGCTGAACGCAGTATCGAGGATCTGGAAAGCGGCAGGAATCCATGCCTTCTGGACTTTTTTCGCTTTCGGATCCTGCCTGAATGCATAAAATTCATCCTGGAGAGCGCGGCAAAGCTCTTCTGCCGTGCCGATGCCTTTCTGCTTGATGAGTTGAGCCACCTTGGCCGTATCCAGGGTGACCAGCGCACAGGAGTATTTCTTGTGGTCGCACCACACCATGATCTGGTCGATCATGTCAGTGGATGTTGTGACGGCCTCTTCGATTTCTTCGGGACTGTATTTTTCGCCATCCTCGGCGATCAGGAGGGCTTTTTCACGGCCAACGACGACAAGGAATCCGTCTTCGTCGATATAGCCGAGGTCGCCAGTCCAGAGTCGGCCGCCGCGCAGGGCTTCCTCGCTAGCCTTCTGATTCTTGAAATAGCCTTTCATGACGTTTTCGCCAGTGATGGTGATTTCGCCGGTGGCGCCCTGCGGCATCTCCTCGCCCTTCTCGTTCATTATCTTGCATTCGACCGAAGGGCCTATTATGCCGGAGGATCCGAATTTGTGCTTTCGCGGCACATTGGAGGAGATGATGGGAGCGCTTTCGGTCAGCCCATAGCCTTGATAGACCGGGACGCCGAGTGCCGCGAAGAATTCCTGTTGCTTGACATCGAGAGTCGCACCGCCGCCGACGCAGAATCGGATTGAATCCCCGAAAGCTGCCTTCTTTACCTCGCCGAAAACCAGAAGTTTGGCGCAGAAATAGGGGAAGAAGGCCCCGATTCTTGTCTTGAAGGAAGCTGTGTGGAACCCATCGCCATTCCATCTGATTCCTGCAGCAATGCCGGACTTGAAGAGCCTCTCGGCGATGCCACCCTTTTCCTCTACGCCAGCGATGATCTTCTTCATGAAGTTGCCGGAAAGGGAAGGGACTGTGAGCAGGAATATGGGATTGGCTTCCTTCAAGTTTACGGGGATGTTGCGCAGCGTGGCGATGCCCCCGCCGCGGGAATCGACGAAGTACAGGGATATGCCACAGATGAGTGCAGTATATATGCCTACAGTATGGGCGAATGAATGATCGACCGGGAGGACGAGCAGGGTCCGGAAATGGATGGGATTGTCGAAAAGCTCCTTTGCATCATGACAGTTGGACCAGTAGTTGAGCTGCGTCAGCATGATGCCCTTCGGATTGCCTGTCGTCCCCGAAGTATAGGAAATCGTCGCCACATCGTCTTCTTCGGTTTCCCTGTTGATCGTATCGAGCCTGGACTCGAGCCCCAGCTCTTTCCTGGCGAGGGCTTCCCTGCCCTGCAAAGAGGCTGTCTCCAGCGTGATGAACTGGTCCTCCGGGAATCCCGCCTTCCGGACAAGCTCCAAGGCCCAATCGAGATCCGTATCCATGTAAACGAGTCGAGCTTCCCTCGTTTGGATGTTCTTCAGTGCACCAAGCGCCTTTTCCAGCTGGTTGTGTGTTGTAATAATTCCCTTTGACTCGGAATGATCGAGCCGGAACACGATTTCGTCGCTCAGGAGCTTGATTGAAAGCGGAACGGAGATGAGTCCTGCGCACAGCAGGCCGAATTCAGCAATGATCCATTCAGGGCTGCCCTCGCCCAGGAGTGCGAAGGCCTCACTTCTGGAATAGCCCTTCAGCAGGAGCCAGGCACCAAATTCCCGCGCCTTTGTCCGGACTTGGGAAAATGAACTTGCTTGATATCCCTGATCTGTCTTTTTTAGTGCAAAAGGATCATTGGTCCAATTCTGCGCCGCTTCATCAAGCATTCTCAAGACGGTTCGTTTCATTCATGCTTCTCCTGGGATATGTATCGTCTGCAACAGTATCACGCTATCATAGACGGAATAGATGGTAAAGGCGAGGTTGCACCGAAGCTGCGGCGCAGAATTGCTGCAGGATTCCTGATTGACAGGAAAGCCCCGGCAGTATAGCTTGAAACCACCACTCCATATGAAAGGCGGCGACTCAAATGAGTTATTCCGATCCTACAGAGTTGGGTATTCTTGCTTGCCCCGGCGCGGAAGCATTCGCGGACCAGGTGGTTCGGAAGCTAGCCGGGATTTACAAGCGGAGATTCGACCGTAAGACCCAAGCCCTCGCATCACGGTATCATATCAGCCAGGAACTGGCCATCCGCAAGCTCAATTTTGCGAATGACGCCAACTCCAGTCTCCTGTATGTTCCAGGTCCCACCGACAAGTACAGGCCGCCCCATTTCAAGGTGAATGCGCGGCACACATTTTTCGCCGATGGCGAGATCAAGACCGAGATACTGGAATCGGTGCGCGGCAAGGATCTTTTTATCTTCCAGGACATCGAGAACCGTCAGCCTATTCCATTCAATGATGGGACCGTCTATCGCACGATGTCCGTCAACGATCACATATTCAACCTCTTCGTCGCCGTGGACGCGGCCATGCAGGCCGGCGCAAAGCGTATAAACCTTGTTCTTCCCATGTATCCCTACTCGCGGCAGCACAAGAAGAAAGGCCGCGAAGGCCTCACCGCGGCCAGGGTCGGCACGATGCTGGAAAACCTTGGCGTTTCGCGCATCATCACCCTCGACATACATTCGCATGAAATTGAAAACTGCTTCGAAAACCTCAGGCTGGAAAACCTCCACGCCTCGTTCCAGATCATTGAAAAGCTGATATCGATCATCGACATTCAGCAGGAAGATTTGGTCGTGCTCGCCCCTGATACGGGCGCGGTAGATCGCAACAGGTTCTATGCCAACGCCCTGCAGCGCCCCTTGGCTCTTCTCTATAAGGAACGCGACTACTCCAAGGTGTCGCGCAACGCAAGCGAATCGAACATCAAGGAAATGCGGCTCCTGGGCTCGGTCCAGGGTAAAACGGTCTTCATGGCCGACGACATGATCGGCACGGGGGGCACGCTCATCAAGGGTATGCGGAGCCTGCGGGAAATGGGAGCAGGGAAAGTTATCAGCGCGGTTTCGCTGCCGCTGTTTTCGGGCACGGCGATCGACGATTTCGACGCTGCCTACAAGGAAGGACTCTTCTACCGCATCATAGGCACCAATGCTATTTATCACAAGGAAGAATTGCTGCAGAAGGAGTGGTATATCCAGGCTGACGTGACTGGCCTCTTCGCCCAGATAATCAATCTGATCCATCACGACCGGTCGCTGTCCTCATTGCTGGACAATAGGGATGTCGTGGCGCGGATGATCAAGAAGCAGATGGGCAAGGGAGTCGCGAAGCAGGGACAGCTGGATATTGACACACAGCTGGATGCGGCGATCCAGGATAGCGGCGATACTGTTTCCCTTGACGAGCTGCCCGACAGCACCTACCCCTCGGGTGCAGGAACGATTGACTGACAGCAAGACCATGATCATACGTTACCTGCCTGGGAAGGCAAGAGCGCTCATCTTCGATATGGATGGAACGCTCTATACCAATGAAGGGTATATCCGATGGCAGGAAGACGCCCAGATCAGGCGCTTTGCCACTCAGCTTTCGATTTCGGAAGGTCAAGCCCGCAGCTTACTGGCCAACGCGCGCCTGAGGCGCCAGGGAGCTGGACTTCCGAAGACTAGCATGGCGGAACTCTTTGTTTCCTTTGGAATAAATCTATCCACGATAATAAAATGGCGCGAAGAAGAATTTCGCCCTGCAGATTGGCTTGTACCTGATCCAGCTCTGCGCGCGGCGCTCTTTGTCTTGGCAGATACCTACAGACTCGCGCTTGTCACCAACAATCCTCGCAAGGTGGGCAGAGAGAGCCTGGCAGCCCTTGGCATCAGCGAATGTTTCGAATGCATCATCGGCCTCGACGATAGCGGCGTTTCGAAACCCTCAACCCTGCCTTTCGTTAAGGCATGCGAAACGTTGCGACTCGAGCCGACCCAATGCGTCTCGATCGGTGACAGGATGGACATCGATATAGAACCAGCACTGTCGCTTGGCATGGGCGGAATACTGGTCGAGGGCGTCGCGGATGTCCTCGCGCTCGGTCCTGAGCTCAGCGCACGAAGTTCCTGAGTTCCTCGGCGACAGCATAGGCGCAATCGCCGATCTTTTCGACGTGGCGGATGAGGTCGATATAAAGCAATTCGGACTTGACATCCGCGCCGCCTGAGATGCGGTTTCTTGACATCTTCTTGAGGTTCTTCTTGAAAGCGTCGATCTTGTCTTCCATTTCGGATGCCTTGCCCAGCTCGATTTCCGTCATGCCGACACTCAACTTGTCGGAAACGAAGATCATGAATTCATCGACAAGGCCAGAAAAAGGCTTGAGCGCTTCAAACGAGCCCTTCTCGAAGACCAGGCGCTTCGATCGCTTCTTTTTGAGTATGAAGGCTATGCTGAGACATTCGTCGGTCATGGTTTCCAGCTCGGTGATGATCCTGAGTTGGTTGCCCACGCGATTTCTCGTCCTTTCGGTGAGGTCGTTTTTGGTGATCTGGATGAGGAATTTCGACAGCTCCTCATTCATCATGTCAACATAGTTTTCCTTGGCCTGGAACCATTCCAGTTCAGCCTCAAAATCCACAGGTTCGCTCTCGAAATCCGACTTGACCCTGTTGAACATCGACCGCGCAATGCCCGCCATGTCGGAAATCTCCTTCCGTGCGTGGATGAGGGACAACTCGGGAGTGTCCATCATAGGCTGCGGCAGGTACACGGCGTGCAGTTCGGCTTCGCCCGGTCTTTCCTTGACGAGTTTCTTGAGGAGTGCAGCGTACTGATTCAGTAGAGGGAGCATCACGATCGTGTTCGCGGTATTGAATACCGTATGGAACATGGCTATGTGGACGCCGATTGACTGCGGGGTGATCGGTCCGGGCACGAGCCAATCGACCAGGGCGCAGAACGGATCGTAAAGGATCAGGACCCAGACGGTGCCGATCACGTTGAAGAGGATGTGCGCCCATGCCGTACGCCGTGCATTGGTGCCGGCGCTCGGCGACAGGGAGGCGATGAAGGCATCCATGGTCGTGCCGATGTTGGCTCCCAAAACGAGGGCGCCGGCCATTCTGAAATCGATGATCCCCTGGGAAGCCATGGCGATGACGATGGCGATGGTCGCGCTCGATGCATTGATGAGCATGGTGAACACAGCGCCCACCAAGACCGCAACGAGAACTGCGATGAATCCTCGGCTCGAAAAATCCTGGAGTATCATGAGCATGTCGGGAGAAGGCTTGGGGATTGAATTCTGGATGAAGCTTAAGCCGAGGAAGATGCAGGCTATTCCCATGAAGGCCTTGCCGTAACTCCGGAAGGAGTCCGATCGCTTTTTCCAGATTGACATGAAGAAACCGAGCCCGAAAATTGGAACGGCGAGGGAAGAAATACTGAACTGTGCGACGCCTACAGCTGCGATTATCCAGCCTGTCAGCGTAGTGCCGATGTTCGCTCCCATGATGACGCCGATTCCCTGGGTGAGGGAAAGCAGACCGGCGTTGACGAAGTTGATGACCATGACGCTCGTGGCTGATGAGGACTGGACTACCACGGTCACGACAGCGCCGGAAAGGACTGCCATAACCCGGTTCTTCGTCATGAAGTTGAGTGCATTCTGGAATCGCTCCCCTGCGGCCCTTTGGATGCCATCGCTTGTCAATTCCATGCCATACATGAAAATGGCCAGCCCGCCAAAGATCTGGAGAAGCATAGTTGCTATCTGCATTGATTGATCCTTGGCAGGAGTATAGCAAACGCTTCGCACTTCTGGAAGCGGCTCGGGTTTGGCGGCAGAGCCGGCAAAATTTGGCAAAACGCCGAAAACATTTAAACTATTGTACGATCATATACGATAATATCAACCTAAGGCAGCAGAAGAAGCAAATGACAAGAGCAACCACGATATTCATGTCCATAATGTCCTGCTTGTTCTTTTTTACTGGAGCAGTGGCCAGCGCCCAAAATTCCTTCGGCAATTCCTCTGTCACTCTGAAAATCGTAGGCACCATTCCAACCGTCCTCGATGTGAAGGTGGGAACATCCAGAACCAATACGCTTAAGCTGGTCGGCTTGCTTGATTCGACCGAGTCGCTGACGGACAGCACACTGCCAAGCCTTCGGGTATTTCTTCTTGATCCTTCCAAGCGCATCGAACTCGGGGATCTGCGGGTTTTTGCCAATGTCAATGGCAACTACTGTATCAAAGCCAAGAGCTCCAACGGCGGGGTCCTCCAAAGCTATGACCGGAGCCAGCCTGGTTCGATACCTTATAGGCTGGTGATCAATGGCAGATTGGTACGTTGCGAGAACGAGGAATTCCGCTACGAAACATTCGGGAAATCGAGGCAGGGGGGTACTGTGTTTACCATTGCGCTGGAAGTCAGCCTTCTCCAGGACGGGCTGTCCAGGGGCAAGTATTCGGACCAGCTTGTCTTTTCAATAAGCTCATACTAGTATCATTTTTCATGATAGACCAATATCCGGAGATTTTTTCTTGCAGACAAAGGAACCAGCGATTTCCAAAGGGCGTTTCCACGATCTTCTGGCTGGTGGCCACACTGCTTCTGGCTTTGCCGATTTTCCCTGCTTTTCCACAGGCAGGCCTTGCTGCTGGTGGCAACGATAAGGCTGAGGTGCTGCCGAGCATCCGGGAAATCTTGCCGGCATCGGTTCCGGCTTCGGGTTTTTCGGGAGGGAAGCCGCTTTTGCAATACGCCGAAGGCTTTGGCGGCGAGACTGTTCTTGTGCCTCGAACCCCCGCCAGTACAGCGTTCGTGAAGCAGTTTGCAGGGAGCAAAGCTGCCAAACCGTTCAGGATCGAGGTGGTTGCCGTCCTGCCGCCGGCTGGCCCCGACTATTCGGCAGATGATCTTCCCCTCATGCTGCAGAAGCTCGCGCTGATTGCGAATTCAGTCCACAAGCTTGAAGGCCTGGAATACTGGTCTGCCAGCAGGAAGAAGATGCGCACTCTTTATGAGGAATCATGGCGGATTGCCTCGTCGGAAAAGCCGACGAAGATCCCCGATCCGGCGAGCGTGGCTGAACTCGGTCCGGGACCCGTCTGGTCTTTTTACACACACCAGAAGGATCTGACTTTCGGCTCTTCGGTTGGCACATGCACCGTGACGAAGACTGCCAACTCCATGCAGATGAAAAATGCTAATGTCAGTTCTGTGAAGCTGCTTCTGATCCAGATGATAGCACCGGGCGGGCTTGAGAGCGGAATATATGCCATTCCATGCAAGGAAGGTTTGCTGCTTTACGCGGTCACTTTTATCCAGGCTACAGACTTGGCTGCAGGCCGCGTCTTCGAATCCGGTAGGAACAAAGCCTTTGCAGTATTCAATTGGTTCGTGCAGGAAGCTGCGGCAGCCAAGATCGTGAAGGAATGCGATCTGGCCAGCCTCATGGAACGATGAGGCTGACCAGCTGATCGGGGTGGCAGGCCGATGAGTCAGGCTTGCCTGACTTCTTTGACCTCGGGCACGGTTTTCCTGAGGTATGATTCGACGCCCTGCTTCAGGGTCATGAGCGAATAAGGGCATGAGCCGCAGGCGCCGGTCAGCCTTACGGTCACGATGCCGTCATCCGAGGCCGAAACCAGTTCTATGTCGCCACCATCGGCCTGAAGGGAGGGACGAATATCCTGAATTGCCGTTTTGACTTGTTCTGTCAGCATGGAAGGCTCCTTTTATAAGACAAATCTAATGGTTTAGACCGGTGCCGGTCAAGCGAGCAAATTCCGTAGATATCTAATCGTGCTTATAGCGGTTCAAACCGAGGTATGATACAATCATCTTGCATCTTGGAAGGGGATCGATGGCGCGCAGTATCGTATTCGTCAATCAGAAGGGCGGCGTCGGCAAGACGACGAGCGCCATAAATGTCGGAGCAGCCTTGGCGCTCTCAGGCAAAAAGACACTACTCGTCGATTTCGACCCCCAAGGGAATCTAACCTCGGGCGTAGGTGGCCCCACGAGGGCCAATGGTATTTACCAGGTGATCTCCGGTTCGAAGGAATTGCGCGATGTGATCGTGTCGACCAAAGTGCCGAATCTGTCGCTTGTGCCTTCTTCGATCGACCTTTCGGGCGCCACCGTGGAACTCGTGGACAAGGAAGACCGCAACGACTACCTCAAACGCGCCTTGGCCACGGTTGTGGATGATTATGATTTCATCCTGATTGACTGTCCTCCTTCCCTGGGAATCCTGACGCTGAACGGGCTCAATGCAGCGACGGAAGTCATCATACCCCTGCAGTGCGAATACTTCGCGCTGGAAGGCCTGTCGCTGATTCTGCAGACGATAGGGCTGGTCCAGAAGAGCATGAACCCTTCGCTCAAGATATGCGGAATCCTGTTGACGATGTTCGATGGCAGGACAAAGCTTTCGCAGGAAGTCGTCCGGCAGGTTACCGAGTACTTCCGCGACCGCGTCTTCAAAACGATCGTCCCCAGGAATGTCCGCCTTTCGGAAGCGCCCTCACATGGCCTGCCGGTCATGTGCTACGATCCTACCTGCATAGGCGCGCGAAGCTATGAAGCTGTCGCGGAGGAGTTGATCAATCGTGTCTAAATTCGGTTTGGGGAAGGGACTTGGCGCACTCATTCCCGAGCATCAGCAATATTTCGACCAATCAAAGGGCCCTGCCGACCTGACGAGTGATCTTGTCACCATCGTGCCGCTGGCAAATCTGCGGCCGAATCCGGACCAGCCCCGCAAGACTTTCCCGGATGAATCCATAGCGGAGCTCGCCGACTCGATCAAGAGGCACGGCCTGCTCCAGCCTATCATCGCGGAGCCGGCTGGCGACAACAACTATATCATCGTTGCAGGCGAGCGCCGCTACCGAGCGGCCGGCAAGGCGGGTTTGACCGAGATTCCCGTCATTGTCAGACCGGTTTCCACAGAAAAGCGCCTTGAGCTTTCGCTCATCGAAAATATCCAGCGGGAAGACCTCAATCCCATGGAAGAAGCGCAGGCTTACGAGGGACTCATGGAACTCACGGGTTCCACGCAGGAGCAGGTTGCCGAAATCGTCGGCAAGAACCGGAGCACCGTGGCAAACGCGCTCAGGTTGCTGCGGCTGCCCGACTTCATGAAGGAAGCCGTGAGCAACGGCACCCTGACGCCTGGACATGCGAGAAGCCTCCTGGCCATTGGTGACGAAGAGAAGCGCGAAAAGCTCTTCCATCGCATCGTCGACGAAGGGCTCTCTGTCAGACAGGCCGAGCTTGCCGTTCAGGAAGGGCCCGATGGCAATGCAAAAGGGCACAAAAAAGGCTCCAAGGGAAGGAAGAAGGGCCCAGCCGAAGAAGGCGGTGCGGGGCTCGATCCGAACCTCCGTGCGATCGGTGAATCGCTGATCGAGCGTCTCGGTACCAAAGTAGAAATTCGCGGCGACTCCAACCGCGGGGAGATCGTTGTCGAATATTATTCAGCGGATGATCTTGAACGGATTATTGATGTGGTAGGAGTGAACAAGGAATAG
>JAJFUL010000222.1 GCA_021372425.1 Spirochaetaceae bacterium | reverse complement strand
GCCGGGCTTTTTTTGTCTGGGACCACCCGTCCTGTCAGTCATGCCGCGGAATTCCATGAAAATGAAGCTGCTGAATCGGGAATTCATATTGCGGCGTTCTTTTTATATGAGTGACAGTATAAGTGACAGCAATTCGATGTGTCCTGCGGATTCGCGAGTTGCCAGTGGAAGGAAAGGCGAGGATGCGGCTGCACTTCTGCTTGCCAGAGAAGGGTGGCGTATCCTCGCTCGCAATTTCAGGGCTGGCCGCGGTGAAATAGATATAATTGCGGAAAAGGGGGAAGTGCTCAGCTTCGTGGAAGTGAAATCGTGGTCCGCCAATAGCCGGGAAGAGCTTTCGCGGGCTGTCGGTTCACTAAAAATCACCCGAATCATCGAAACTTCTAAAATATTCATCGCAAAACATCGACAATATAGTGGGAAACGAATTCGCTACGATGTGTTTTTTCTTTCATCGGACGGAACGCCTACTCGCTATGAAGGAGCTTTCGACGAGACCAAATGAAAAAGACCACAGTGAACACTAAAGATGCGCTTTCATGGGCGGGCTCCAACGCGGGCGATGGACGTCGCAATGATTCCCCGAGATTCGACTCCTCGGGACAGGACGCTACCAAGCTTCACGAAATCAAGCACAAGCTAGATGATGACCAGTATGTGGATGGCGCCGTTTCAAAGATCGCGAGCTTCCTCACTGATACGCTGAAAAAGAAGGGGAAAAATGGCAAATGATCCTGATACGAAGAAAGAGCCTGGAAAACAGGAACCGGGACAGAACCAGCCGAAACCATCGCAGCCGGAACAGTCTGAAAACAAGCCGCGTTTTGGGGAAGGGAAGCGCAGAGGCCAGGGACGTGATAGCCAGCAGTCCATGAATGGCCGGCGTCAGAGAGGACAAACCCTGCACCAGCGCTTTGGCCAGCCGCCACGCAAGGAAGAAACGCCCAAAAACACGGCGACCTATGCCTGCGCCATCTGCGGCAAGCCCATTTTTGACCTTGCCAGCGCGCTCGGCAGTAAGGAAAACAACGAGCCTGTGCATTTCGACTGTGCACTCGAGAAGGTGACAGCCGACGAGAAACTGGCTGAGAACGAGAAAATAGTCTATCTTGGTGCCGGGTTCTTCGGTGTAGTCGTCTACAAGAACGGCAAGGATGGAGCCTTCACGGTAAGCCGTAAGATCCGCTGGGAAGGCGAGAACGACAAGCTGGCTTGGCGCAAGGAAATTTCATCCAATATTTCCAAGCTGTAGGCATCGGAACCAGCTCAGTTCTTTGGCTTGATCTCCGAGAAACCGCAATATGGGGCGAGGGCTGGCGGAATTGCGATCGAGCCGTCGGCCCGCTGGAAATTCTCCATGATGGCGATGATCGCCCTTGAGCAGGCTATGGCGGTGCCGTTCAGCATGTGGACATACTTGTTCTTGCCATCGTCGTCTTTGTAGCGGATGTTGAGGCGCCTTGCCTGAAAATCAGTGCAGTTCGACGTGGAAGTGACTTCGCCCCACTCGCCGCCGTTCCGTCCAGGCATCCAGGCCTCAAGGTCCCACTTGCGATAGGCGGGGGCGCCCAGATCGCCCGTGCAGGTATCTACGACCCTGTAAGGTATATCCAGGCTCGAGAATATCTCCTCTTCCACTGAACGCAGGTATTCGTGCATGGCATCCGAATCCTCCGGCAAGGTATAGGCAAACATTTCGATCTTAGTGAACTGGTGGACGCGGTAAAGGCCCTTGGAGAACTGGCCGGCTGCACCCGCTTCGCGCCTGAAACAGTGGGAAACGCCGGCGAGTTTCAGCGGGAGCTGCGACTTGTCGAAGACCGTCCCTGAATAATAGCCACCCAGCGTTATTTCGGCCGTGCCGATAAGGCATGCGTCCTCACCCTCAAGCGTATAGATGTTGGATTCCGCACCTCGCGGATTGAAACCGATGCCTTCCAATATCTCAGTTTTGGCAACGTCCGGCGTTTCAAAAATTGCAAATCCCTTTTTCAACAGCACATCGAGCGCATAACGCGTCAATGCCATTTCGAGAATGACAGCCTCGTTTTTGAGGTAATAGAATTTGGTGCCGGAAACGCGGGTTGCCGTGTCGAAATCGATGAGGTCGAGGGACTGGCCCAGCTGCACATGGTCCTTTGGCTCGAAGTCGAAGACCGTGGGCGCGCCGACCCGCTTGACCTCGAGATTGTCCTTGTCTTCCTTGCCGCGGGGCGCATCGGGGTGTGCCATATTCGGAATGCGCATGCCTTCCTCGCGAAGACGTTTCTCGATATCCTCGAGCGATGCCTCCATCCGGGCAATGCTTTCCTTGAGCTGCCTGCCTTCCTCGATCGCCTGAGTACGCTCCTCCGGCGGCAGCTTGCCTTTCATGGCCAATGCGTTGTCGTTGCGCTTCTTGCGTTCATCCTCCAGCGCCTTGAGCGTCTTCATGCGCTCGTCGTAAAGCGAAACGACGAGATCGGCGTCGGCATCCATGTAGCGGTCAACAATATTCTGCTTGACTTCGGCGAGGTTTTCTTTGATAAATCGATAATCCAACATAGTGGCCAATGATACCAAGGGTTGCACCTTCGCACAAGGTGGCAGCCGGATGCCGCGCAGGCTGATTGAAGCGATGCGCCCTGTCAGGGTACGATGAACTGTGAACGAAAGACTTGATTCAATACGCGAAAGGCTACAGACGCTCGATGAACAGGTTTCTGATCCCTCAATCATCAGGGATCAGAATCGCTACAGGGAAATAATGAAGGAGCGCTCCCGGCTTACAGCCATAGATGAAGCGGGAGAGAAATACGAGGAAGCCTTGGCCGAACTCGATGGCGCACGATCCATGCTGAACGATGGAGAAGATCCCAATCTTAAGGCCATGGCCGAAGAGGAAATTGCCAGCCTTGGCAGCAAAGTCGGTGACCTCAAGGCTTCACTCGATGAACTTCTGGCTCCCCGCGATCCCCTTGCGGACAAATCGATAATAATGGAAATACGGGCCGGCACGGGCGGCGAGGAAGCGGCGCTTTTCGCCGCGGATCTGTTCAGGATGTATTCTCGCTACGCTGGCAACCAGGGCTGGAATGTCGAAGTCATGAATGAGAACGCGACAGAGCTGGGCGGCATGAAAGAGGTGGCCTTCTCGGTCGCTGGCGATTCAGTCTATGAAAAATTGCGATGGGAATCCGGTGTCCATCGTGTTCAGCGGGTGCCAGCCACGGAAAGCTCGGGCAGGATTCACACGAGCGCCGTGACCGTTGCGGTGCTTCCCGAAATGGAAGAGACCGAAATAGAGATCAAACCCGAGGACCTGCGCATCGATGTCATGCGCTCCGGCGGGCCCGGCGGCCAATGCGTCAATACGACCGACTCCGCGGTCCGCATCACACACCTCCCCACCGGTATCGTCGTTCATTGCCAGGACGAGAAAAGCCAGATCAAGAACAAGGCAAAGGCCATGCGCATCCTTCGGGCCCGCCTCTACGACCTCGAGGAGGCAAAAGCCCAGGCCGAGCGCTCGGCGGAAAGAAAAAGCCAGGTAGGTTCCGGCGACCGTTCCGAGCGGATCCGCACCTACAATTTTCCCCAGAACAGACTCACCGACCACCGCATCGACCTGACGTTGTACAAGCTCGATCTCATCATGGAAGGCGAAATGGACGAACTCGTCGATGCCCTCGTCTCCCATGCCAGGCAGGAAGCGCTCGCAGAGTCGCTTTGATGGAATCGCAGCAATGACCTATGGCGGATTCCTTGCCCAAAACTCGAAGACACTGCCCGGAAGCGAAACCCCGTTCCTCGATGCATCCCTTCTGCTTGCGCATTGCCTGGGGATTTCCCGGACCAGCCTTCTTGGGCGAATGCCTGTGGCGCTGGACCTCGAACCCGACGGCACAGCCCTGGCAGCGTTCGGAAGCTGTATGGACAGGCGTCGCAGCGGCGAAAGCATAGCCTCCATCATTGGCCGGAAGGAGTTTTTCGGCCGCAGCTTCGTTGTAGACGGAAATGTGCTGATCCCGAGGCCGGACACCGAAATACTGGTCCAGGCAGCGCTGGAAATCGGAGACGCGATGGCGGCGCAATGGCGCTCATCCAGCGTCAGCAGCCGCGCCGGGTTTGGTGCCACTGTCCAGGAAGGAGGCCGCCAGCTTCGTCTCCACGATGCCTGCACAGGTTCGGGAGCCGTCGCC
>JAJFUL010000199.1 GCA_021372425.1 Spirochaetaceae bacterium | reverse complement strand
AAAAATATAGAAGCGAATCCTTGAAAATGCAAAAAAGGCTGCGGCAAGGAGCCGAAGCAGGCACAGCTGAAGCCTTGATCTCAATATCTGGGAACGCCCAATAGTTGTGAATAGGGCTTCGGCTCGACATCCCCGGAAGACAGACCGCACTGCTCGACAATCTTCATGAGCCTTGCCTTTGTTTCCTGTATCGAAGGGTCGCTGAATTCGTCAAAGAGGAGCTCTACTTCCAGAAAATATCCCAGCCCTTTTACACAGACCAACTCGGCTTGGATACCATCCTCGTTCTGCCATTTCGTGCCTGCTTTTTGCTTGGTATAGAGCTGCTGGGCCGACATCTTTTCGATAAAGCGTCTGAATCCGGCCAGATTTCCGACGCCGAACTCCACCTCGTTGTTGACCTCGATGTCGTTGGTGTAACTCTTTTCCTTGAAAGTAATAGTAGTCTGGTCCGGCTCGATGCGGATTCGAAAGCGGAATCCCGTTGTCGGAACCGAAGAGACCACAACGGGAACCATCCAGTATTCATCTTCCTTTTCGAACGAGCCAGCAAAACGCATGAAGCTGGAGAGCCTGGCCTTGACGGTTTCGGGATCGGAAACCCGCGCTTTTAACTCGATTTCAAGCATCGTCCCCGGTCCCCTTATTTTCCGAGTTCAGCATTCAAGGCTATCACTGGCCTGTCGTAGCCTTCCGGCGGCAAGTATCCCAGCAAGGCTATGCATGTTGCCGCAAGGCTCGATATGCCTAGCCCCGCTTCAAGCTGCTTCGCATATTCACCCTTGTAGTCGGGATCATAGATGACGCAAGGCACTGGATTGAGCGAATGGCTGGTCTTTGCTCTTGGCTCGCCATTGCTGTCCATTTCGACCTTGCCGCTCTTCTTGTCATGTTCGTACATGTCATCGGAATTGCCGTGATCGGCCGTGAGGATCATGATGCCGCCAGCCGATTTGATCGCCTCGGCGAGTCGGCCCAGCTGAAGATCCATGGATTCCATGGCGCAAACTACAGCCTGGTAGACGCCTGTGTGCCCCACCATGTCGCCGTTTGGATAGTTGAGCCGGATGAAATCATAGGTGCCGGACTGGATTGAGCTTATCACCTTGTCGGTGATCTCTGCGCATTTCATCCAGGGGCGCTGCTCGAATGGCACCCTGTCGCTGGGAATTTCCACATAGTCCTCGAGCTCTTCCGAAAATTTCTCGGTCCTGTTGCCATTGAAGAAATATGTCACGTGCCCATATTTCTGAGTTTCCGAAATGGCGAGACTCTTGAGACCTGTCGATGCTACATATTCGCCTACAGTCCGGTCGATGGCTGGGGGTGATACGAGGTAATTCGCTGGAATGCCAAGATCACCATCATATTGCATCATGCCCGCATAGAAGACTTTCGGCTTTGTCCCTCGGTCGAATTTGCTGAAGTTTTCTTCCTCGAATGCGCGAGTGATCTCCAGTGCCCTGTCGCCGCGGAAGTTGAAGAAAACGACACTGTCGCCATCCTGGATAGGCCCCACGGGACCTTTTTCATCGAAAACGACAAATTCGTGGATATCCTGATCGATTACCTGGGGGTTCTCGCGGCGATAAGTTTCAATGGCTTCCTGCGCGCTCTTAAAACGCCGCCCTATTCCTTTCACATGGCAGTTCCAACCGCGCTCGACCATTTCCCAGTCGGCGCCGTATCGATCCATGGTGATGTATTGCCTTCCGCCGCCCGAAGCGATGCGGTAGTCCGCCCCCTTTGAATTCAAGCCCGCAAGGAACTCTTCGAACGGAATGACATAGTCCAGGGCGCTCTGCGCACCAACGTCGCGGCCATCGAGCAGTATGTGGATTCTCGCCTTCTTCACGCCTTCTGCCAACGCTTCCTCAAGCATTGCCTTGAGGTGTTCGATATGCGAATGGACATTGCCGTCAGAAAAAAGACCAATGAAATGAAGGGTTCCGCCGGTTGTTAGCACATTGGAAATCAGTTTTTCCCAGACAGCGCCGCTGAACATGGATTTGGATTGGATCGAATTGTTGACAAGCTTCGCACCCTGGGAAAAGACCCGACCGCAGCCGATCGCGTTGTGACCTACCTCGGAGTTACCCATATCGTCATCTGAAGGAAGCCCGACTGCCTTGCCGTGAGCCTTCAGCCTGGTAGATGGACAGGAACTTTCCAGAGCCCTGAAGTGCCGCATGTCCGCATCGGCGACAGCGTCGCCTTCCTTGTATTTTCCATAGCCTACGCCGTCCATTATCACAAGTACGACTGGCCCCTTCCTTCCGTTCCAGGAGGGATTCTTCTTGAGAGCTGACAACATGCTTAACTCCTCGTTATTCGCCAAAGTACTCAATAAGGGTGTCTATCGGCAAATCGGTGACCGTTTTCCGGTAGTTCAGGAAAGGCAGGCCGATAACGGAAAATACGCGCTCAGGCACTGCTCCGCATGCCCGCAACATCTGACAGGTTGCATTGATGGTTCCGCCCGTCGCTATCAGATCGTCAACGATCAGGAATTTTGCGCCTGGCTTTATATCGTCGGAATGCATCTCCAACTCGGCCGAACCATATTCGAGATCATATGATTGGGCAATAGTCTTGCCTGGCAGCTTGCCCTTTTTCCTGACCAGGAGAAGCGGTATGCCACGCTTGTAGCAGAAGGGAGCCGCAAAGATGAAACCACGCGATTCGATTGCCGCAACGGCGTCGACGGCTTCGTGACGGTAGAGCTTCAACATTGAATCAATGCAATAAGAAAATGCATCAGGATTTGCCAGGATGCTGGTGATATCATAAAAAAGAACCCCCGGTTTGGGGAAGTCCGGTATCTTGCGGATAGCATCATCAAGGTTGAAACCTTCTGTTTCGTCAGGCTTATCAATCGACATGGACATCGCTTTGCCTCATTGTTTCGCAGGATATGCAATATTAGATTTCAAGTTGCCTGATGTCAAGAATGCAGCTGGCAGGGCGGATTGGTGAGTCAAAAAATTTGGCTCACCAATCACGAGGCAGAAAGATATCGAGGCTGCCAACGATGAGGCAGAGCCCTGCCGAAACGCCCAGCCTTATGAACCGCTCGCTTGTCGTCACCGATGAAGATGATTGGCTGTTAAAGGGCCAAGGGGCATAGGTAGTATCGAAGCCGTTGGCCACAAATTTTACCGAGTCAAAGGCGAAGTTCGTATAGAAATATGAGAAGGGGAAGGCTCCCACACTGACAATAATGAAGCGGCCCAGCGAGAACGAAGCTTTGCTGGTTTTCTGGGGAGTGGCAGGATTTTGGCCGGATGCCAGATACGTAAGGGGGATAGGACTTTGCTGGGTCGTCTCGACCGCCGGCTCGCCTTGCTGTATATCTTGCGCCTGGGCCACGAACGGCACATTGCAGAAAAGGAGGGAAAAGACAATTGCCATTGCAATCCGGGGGGCTGACAAGGCCTTCGAGGCAGCAGAACCGGCTTTTCGGCAGAGTCTTTTGCGCCGCATCATTGGCGGGCTCCGAAAATAGCGGTTCCTATGCGGACGCATGTAGAGCCTTCTTCAATGGCTATTTCGAAATCGCTGCTCATTCCCATGGAAAGCTCAGTGAATTCCGGAAGACGATACCGGCTGACAATTTCCTCTCTTGCCCTCTCAAGGCTCCTGAAGGATTTTCTTATGGCCACCTCGTCCTCGACATTGGGTGCCATAGTCATCAAGCCAGAAAGCATGATCGGCAGGGTATCAGGGCTTTCTGCAGCTGCAGCGTGATAGGCATCGATGGCGCGGAACATTGAATCGAGGTCAGGAAAGCCGCTTTTGCTCTCTTCTCCTGTATGCAATTCCAAAAAGACCTGCAATGGAGAATCACGGCCAATGCTTTTTACCGCAAGAGAAAGAAGCAGCTCGGATGAGTCGACGGATTGTATCGAATCGAAGAATTTAGCAGCCTTGCCCGCCTTGTTGCCCTGCAAGGTCCCAATCATGGAAAGGCTGGCGCCCGGCATGGAGTTCCGCGCCTCGGGGCTATACTTCTGCATGGCCTCCTGAACCCTATTTTCCCCAAAATGGCGAACTCCTGCCGCATAGGCGGCCATGGCTGCCTCTATCGGGCGGAATTTCGACACCGCCAGCAGCTCGATATCTTCCGGGCGCCTCCCGGATCGGTATGCTGCTTTTGCAATGCGCTCTTCTGTCTTATTGATATTGTCACCGATAAAATCATATGCCATCGATTATCTCCGTCTTCCGACGTTATTGAACTTGGATTTTCTGGCTGAAGCGAGAATAATTCCCC
>JAJFUL010000190.1 GCA_021372425.1 Spirochaetaceae bacterium | reverse complement strand
GAAGCCGCCGACGCTCACCTTGCTGAATTTGGCAATCGTGGCGGTTGAGGCATGCGCCCTGTGGGCCGTACCGAAAGCGTCGTTGACATAAATATCGCCGTAGCTTGCGAGTTCCCTGGCCAGGATTTCCTGCTGAGCGATATCCTTTGAAGTCTCTTCTTTGTGGAAACGCGTATTTTCGAGCATGGCGACAGAACCGTCAGGCAGGTTGTCGATCGCTGCTTTTTGTCCCACGCAGGAAGGCAGGAAAATGACGGGCTTCCCCAGCTTGACCGAAAGGTAATCGGCGACCGGCTTCATCCGGTGTTTGCCATTGAGATAGGTTTCGAGATCGAAGGACTTCCCGTCTTTCTCGGCCTTTTCCTTCGCCTTTGCGGCATCCTTGTCCGGGTCGCCCAAGTGTGACATCAGGACCAGACTTTTGGCACCGTGGTCAAGGATGTACGTGATGGTCGGCAATGCGGCCATGATTCTCGTGTCATCCTGCACCACGCCGTCTTTCATGGGCACGTTGAAATCTACGCGCATGATGATGCGCTTCCCCTTGAGTTCGACATCCTTCACCGTTTTTATCATTTCAGGGCTCCCTTGGGATCAAATTCGAAGGGCGGCCAGGCGATTCCCGCTGGGGAACCGCCTGGCCGCCCCAACTCGGACCAATGCTTATTTCTTCCTGGAATCCATGTAGCGGAGGAGATCCACAACACGGTTGGAATAACCCCATTCGTTGTCATACCAGGAAACAACCTTGAAGAACCTCTTCTCGCCAGGCAGATTGTTCTGCATGGTCGCGAGGCTGTCATAGATTGAGGACCTGGAATCATGGATGAAATCGGTCGATACAAGTTCTTCGTTGCAGAAGCCCAGGATGTCCTTGAGGTAGGTCTCGGAAGCTTTTTTCATGAGGGCATTGATTTCATCGATCGAAGTATCGCGGGTCGCGCGGAAGGTGAGGTCCACGACAGAGACTGTGGGGGTCGGAACGCGGAAGGACATGCCGGTGAGCTTGCCCTTGATCTCGGGGAGGACTTCGCCGACTGCCTTTGCTGCGCCGGTGGTCGAGGGGATGATATTGATGGCTGCAGCCCTGCCGCCTCTCCAGTCTTTCTTGGAGACGCCGTCTACGACTTTCTGCGTAGCCGTGTAGGAATGGATCGTGGTCATGAGGCCAGTCTCGATTCCAACGCCTTCCTTAAGGAGGACATAGACGAGCGGCGCCAGGCAGTTCGTCGTGCAGGAAGCGTTCGAGACGACATTGTTTTTGTCAGGATCGTATTTGTCGAGGTTGACGCCGACGAGGAAGGTCGGGATCTTCTTGTCCTCCGCCTTGCTCTTCGCTGGCGCGGAGATGATGACTTTCTTGGCACCGGCATCGAGGTGACCATAGGCTTTCTCGTCAGTATAAAGGCCCGTGGACTCGATGACGTACTCGACTCCGAGTTTGGCCCAGGGCAGGTTCTTGAGTTCCTTCTCCGCCATGATGCAAGCAATCTCGTGTCCGTTCACGACCAGGACATCGTCCTCGACCTTGGTCGGATCACTTTTCTTGCTCGTGATATTGGCATTCATCTTGCCCTGTACTGAATCATATTTCAGTTGATACGCAAAATACTTGGCATCAGTGGTGATATCGACAACAGCGACGACATCGATCTTGTCTTTTCCCAGAAGCCCCTGATCAACAATAGACTGGAAGACAAGTCTTCCAATTCGACCAAAACCATTGATAGCTACTTTCATCTCGTTCCTCCTCGGGAACAGCTTGGATTAAAAAAGCGCTTACTGCACTTTATTCTTGCTTTTATGGATAAAAATGTATCCATAACACGACTTTACGTCAATACATCGCGAAATCATATATACTCCTTTTCTGCATAAATTTCCAGTATCCCCTCAAGAGGCTGCGACCGACTGCCTTGCACCAGCCAGGCAACAATTGACCAAGCCCGCGCGTTTGTATACCCTCTATGCATGCCCGCAAAGACTCATGGCAGATTCCGTACCCTTCTCGTCGTTTCCATAGCATGGGTCGTGTTAGTGGGCGCGGGCCTGGGTGCAGCGCTGGGTCAGACAGTCAACACCATTCGCAACGAGAACTTCACTGAATTCACGGCCGCCCTGCCTACAAAACTATACGATGTCAAAGGCCGGCTCATCACTGAATTTTATGCCGAGGAAAAACGCAGCCCTGTTTCCATCAAGGAATTGCCACCCCATCTGATCAATGCCTTCATAACCCGCGAGGACCAATCTTTTTATTCGCACCGGGGATTCACTTTCAAAGGCCTGGCGCGGGCAATCTTTGGAAAGATCATAGGAAGAGACTTGGGCGGCGGCTCGACAATCACGCAGCAATTGGCAGGAACGCTTTACGCAGACCGACGCGACTACTCCATCAAGAGAAAACTGGTCGAACTGTGGTGGGCGCTCCAGCTCGAACGACGCTATACGAAAGACGAAATCCTCGAAATGTATCTGAACAGGATGGTCATGGGTTCCGGTGTTTATGGCGTTGAAGCCGCGAGCAATTACTTCTTCGGGCATTCGGCGAAGGACTGTAACTCTGCGGAATCCGCTATCCTTGCCATCCAGCTGGCGAGCCCCCGGAAATATGACCCATACCGCAACCCGGCAAACGCCCGGGCCCGCTCCAAGGACATCCTCGAGCAGATGGTCTCCCACGGGATGATATCCAAGGAGGAAGCCGAGTCCTCGTTCAGCACATTCTGGGACTCTTTCGACTATACGAGAGTGTCGGCCTCCGCCTACTACATGCGGGAGGACAAGGCGCCCTGGTTCAGTGAATATGTGCGCAGGCAGCTCGAGGACATGCTTTACGGTTCCCTCGATCTTTATTCGGATGGGCTTTCGGTCTACACCACGCTCGATCTCGATCAGCAGGAAGCAGCCGATGCATACATGAAGAGGGGTATCGAAAAAGCCAATGCTTCGTTCAGGAATGTATCCAAGCAGAAATTCGCCTATGCCGATTCGGTTTATACTCCGATCGTGGAGCTGCTCGGCCTCACCTTCAACCTGAGCCCTCTCTTTGTATCGACGTCGAAAAACGAGGCTCAGGCCTACTCCTATTACAAGACCAAGCTGAATCCGACGCTCGACGCCCTCTCGCTCATGTTCGGCATGTCGGACCTGAAGAGTCTGGCGAACGCTGGCACCGCCAAACTGAAGACCGACCTGGAAAAATCGATTGTCGAAGGAGCACTGGTCACCATCGACAATTCGAATGGCTATATAACTGCCCTGATAGGCGGTTCCGATTACAGCATGGCCAATCAGCTCATCAGGGCTACCCAGTCGAAGATCATGCCCGGATCAACCTTCAAGCCGCTCTACTACTCTGCCGCCATCGATTCGCAGAAGTTGACCGAAGGCACACTGATCTATGATTCGCCGACAGTATTCTACAACCAGGACGGGACGCCCTACATGCCAATGAATTTCAAGGGCGAATGGAAAGGCAGCGTGCTGGCATGGCAAGCGCTGGCGAAGTCGATGAACGTGCCTTCAGTCAAGGTTCTCCAGACAGTCGGCTTCGATGCGGCCATAGAGAGGGCTGCGGCTCTTCTCGGCATCACTGACCGCAACGAGATAAAGAAGACATTCCCGCGGGTTTATCCGCTTGCCCTGGGCGTAATCGGCGTAACACCCCTCCAGATGGCGCGGGCCTATTCCGTATTCGCCACAGGTGGCAGGGCGGTCACGCCCCTGGCCATAAGGTATGTGGAAGATCGCAACGGCGATGTCATACTGGAGCCCGAAAAGGACGCGCTCGAGGCCCAGAAGGGCATGGGTTCGAAAATGCAGATTGTGAGCCCGCAGAATGCCTATGTCATGACCGACATGATGAAACGTGTCGTTTCGTCGGGAACGCTGGCCGGATCGACACAATCGGGCTCCCTGTTCAAGCAGACTGGCCCCGATGGCGTCAGCTATACGATGCCTATGGCCGGAAAGACCGGCACGACCCAGAACTGGGCGGATGCCTGGACGATAGGCTTCAGTCCCTATTACACGACGGCGATCTGGCTGGGATTCGACAGAGCCGGCAACACGCTTGGAACCGAGCAGACCGGAGCCACGGCTGCAGCCCCCATTTGGTCGAACTACATGCGCGACATCCACAAGGGCTTGCCCTACAAGGCTTTCCCAAAGCCGCAGGGCGGCATTGCCAGCGCTACTGTTTGCGCGACTTCAGGTTTGCTGCCTACACCTTACTGCGATGAAGGAACGGTGAATCTAGTGTATCTGGACGGAACCCAGCCGGTGAAGTCCTGCGATATACACAAGGACAAGAGCCTCGAGGCGCAGGAGCTGCTCAACAAACTGACCGGTTCGGGCTCGACGGTCGACCTGCCTGATGTTGAGGGCCAAGGACAATCCGCGGGGCAGGGTTCCAATCAAGGCGGCGGAGGGAGTGGTCCGAGCAGCGGACAGCCGCGGGACGGCCTCGACTCTACGATCACTATGCCTGATCTTTGATTTCGATGGGCCTTTGTTTTTCCTGCAGCAGTTGAGAGATAAAAGACACGAGAAGTATCATCAGCGCGATGAGGCCAGAGAGTATTTTTATCATCGAATCCGGCAAGCCCGATGAGTAGCCTGCGCGGATAGGCTCCAAATCCTGCTCCGCGCCTGGGGCTTCGAATACGCTGCGGAGATCCTCCTTTTGTCCCTGCGAAAGGGTTTTGAGTAGGACCATCGTCTCGTTTTCCCGCACATAGCCTATATCTCTTGCCTCGATGGCCATCCGATCAGCGTCATTCTCGAGCGATG